>CAYZKM010000115.1:0-10661 GCA_964478525.1 uncultured Bifidobacterium sp. | reverse complement strand
CTCGCTGAACGGCGTCACCCCCAGGGTGGCGGCGGATGCGTTCATCGCCCCCACCGCGGCGGTGATCGGCGATGTGGAGATCGGGTCGGAAACCGGCATCTGGTTCCATTGCCTGGTGCGCGGGGACATGAACTTCATCCGCATCGGCGCGCGGACCAACATCCAGGACGGCACGATCATCCATGTCGACAGCGGCGCGTTCTCGACCACGATCGGCGACGATGTGACGGTCGGGCATAACGCGGTGATCCACGCCTGCACGATCGGCAATCGCGGGTTCGTCGGGATCTCGGCCACCGTGCTGGACGGGGCGGTGATCGAGGAAGGCGGCATGCTGGCCGCCGGCGGGCTGCTGACGCCCGGCAAGCGCATCGGCCCCAACGAGCTTTGGGCCGGCTCCCCCGCTCGGCTGCTGCGGGTGATGGATGATGCCGAACAGAAGCGCTTCGCACGCAACGCCCTGGTCTATCGCGATCTGGCGCGGCAGTTCCGGGCCGGGCTGAAATCGGTGGGCTGAGGCCCGCCCGCGCCGTGGCACTGCATCCCGATGTCGCGTCCTTCGCCGCCCTGCTGCGCCAGATCGAGGCAGCGCTGCGGCTGAACGACCATGCGTCCTGGGCGCACGAGGTCGCCGCCTGCGCCGCGACGGTGGAACGATCCGATGCCTATGGGGTGCACCGTTTCCTGTCCCTGTTCGGCGGCATGGGATCGCTGAACGACATCGTCATCCTCGGCCCGGAGATACCCGCACCCGGGACGGCCGAGCGTCTGGAGGTGCTGGTGGCGCAGGCCCACGCCGCCGCGCGGCGGCTGGCGCGGGACGCGTGATGGCGGGCGGGGCGGGGGGTGATTCGGGGGCTGGCCATCCGTGAATAACGTCCCTGTCGGTCCGCCGTGCAACTTTCGTCCCGCCATGCCATAGTCCCGGCATGACCAGGACGCCCAAGCACCCCCGCGATCCCGCTCGATTGCCAAGGATGGTTGCCGATCTCGCGACCGTCGATGAGAACGAGCGTGCGGAAATCGAACGTCGGGTGAAGGGGCCGGCCAGCCAGGCAGTCAGATCCCCGGCAACCGGGGTTCCCGGGCGGCCTGGCGGCGCCGGGCGACCAGGTCGTACGGGTCGTTGAGGGGCATCCGTATACGGACCGAGTTGCGGATATCGACAAGCGGCCTGGCAGCCGAATAGGTGCGTCCCCGGCCGCCGCCTTTCGGCTCAAGAAGGCCAACATCGGAAAGGCGCTTGAGGTCACGAGACGCCATGAATTCCGTCAGCTCGGTCTCCTGCCGATACCGGGTGTTGGTAAGGCTCAAACCAAGGGCCGCGTCGAAAAGAGGGAGCGCCGCTCTGTCAGGCAGCCTGTGATCCTGCACAACGGTCTGAATGCGCGCCCACAGATTCTCGTACTCCCCGTTCCGCCGGATCAGCGTCGCCGCTTGTTGATAGTGGGCTTTCAGGCAGAATTTCACCCATGGGCTCGCATCATGATGCGGGTTCCACGCGCCCTTCCCGACGAGGGCCAGCACATCGTAGTACTCCTGGGTATTACGGCCCAGCCATTCCTCGATGCTGCAAAAAACCGGATGCAATAGCCCGTCTCGTGACAGCACCAGGGTCTGAATTGCGCGCGCCATTCTTCCGTTTCCGTCCCTGAACGGGTGGATCATCGTCAGGTTCAGATGGGCCATGGCCGCCCGTACGATGTTCGGAGCCGCTTTCTCCGACCGCAGACCGTCCACCAGTTCCTGGACAAGGTCGTCGATCAGCTCGGCATCCGGCCCTTCGTACACCGTTTCTCCTGACCCTGTGTTGATGACGAATATCGGCCCCTCCCGCCACTGACCAGGGCGCTTGCTCATGTCGAAACCAACCATCATGAATTGAAGGCTTTTCAGGAATTGCTTGCCAAAATCAAAGTACTGATCTTGTGACGCCTGCATGATGTAAGTAAGGGCATCTCTGTACCCTCGGATGGATTGCCAAATCTCTGTTCGTTCGTCCATGGGAGCTTCGGCATCGACTGCCGCCACGGCATCGTCCATGCTGGCGTTGTATCCCTCTATGCTGTTTGATCCTTGAATCGCCCGGGCGAATGTCGTTCGGCGCAACGACCCGAACCATCTCCTGGGGTTGTGTATCGTGAACCCGCGCAGCCTTTCCCGCTGTCTGCCAATGAGGTCCAGAACGCCGTGATCTGCGTCCGTCAATGGCGGAATGGTGAAGATCATTCGCAAATTCCTATTGCGTAATACGCAAATTAAATTTGACAATCCGACTCGGTCAAGTTGAATTTGCGGCGTGAACAGACCTGCGCGACAAGCGCAGCCAGATCATCAGCCTCCCCCCCGGCGGCATGAGCATCCGGTCGGTGACGCAGCACACGGGGTCGGCACCACTCCAGTGATGACGGGTTTGGCGGATGCCGGCCAGGCGCCTCCGACCATCAGGCTGGCGACATTTGGATCCGGGCTGCGACCGACACGGAGCAGCCCACACCAGCCGTCACCACGAAGCTGCGGGAGGTCGCCGAAATTGTCACCAAGATCGGAAGCAGGAAAATTATCAGGGGCACCAGTCAAAACAGACCACTCACACCCGAATTTACTTGTATATATTCCTATTTCATGCTAGCCTTCCGCCCCCACCATCAAAAAAGCCACCCCATGCCGCAACCGCCTCCCCCCTCCGACGCACCGGCACCGCCCCAGGCGGAACCCATCCCCGCCTGGCAGGCCGCCTTCGACGCCTTGCGCGCGATCACGTCGGCCGATCCGGTCGAGGATGCCTTGGCCGCCCAGTGCCACGCCACCCACGCCGCCGCCATGGAATGCCTGGCTCAAGCGATGCGGCATGGGCTGGGCGAGGACAGGCGGATACGGCTGCGGTCCGATGCCGTCGCGATGATGCGGGGGTTCACGCTGACGCTGCGGGCGCTGCAACGCCACCGCCGGGTGACCGGAGCGGAAAGCGCCGCGGGATCGCCGGTGCGGAAATCGGTACGGTCCAACCCCATGCCCCGTGAGGATCGGCCTGCCACGCCGCCGGCGCGCTGAACCCCGCCATGCCCGGTGACGCCGCCACACCCGGCCCGCTGCGCAACGGCAACCCGCGCGGCAACCCGGCCGCCGCCCCGCGCTGTGGCGCGCGCACCCGCGCCGGGCAGCCCTGCCGGCAGCCCGCCATGCCGAACGGGCGCTGCCGCCTGCATGGCGGCAAGAGCACCGGGGCCATCACCGCCGCCGGCAAGGCCGCGCAGATCGCCGCCCACACCCGGACCGGCGCCTATGGCGCGCCAGGCCGAGCGCTGCGGCGGGCGGTGCGGCTGTTGCGGCTGTCGGCGCGGATGATCGCGCGGGATACCGCCCTGCCGGAGCGTGCGGGCAGCCGCGGGGCGTGGCTCGACGCGATGGCCGACGCGCCGCGATCCGGCCACGCGCCCGCCGCCGCACCGCGCCGCCGGCGGCCGACCCGGTCACCCGGTTCGGCACCGCCGCCCGGCCGGGATGCCGGGTCGACGATGGGCACGATGGCGGCCGCCTCGCCGGGGTCGCGGCCCAGCACCAGGTCGGTCACCAGCCGTCCGGCGGCCGGCGAGGTCTGGATGCCGTAGCCCCCCTGCCCGACGGCCCAGAAGAATCCCTCGGCGCGCCGGTCCCAGCCCAGCGCAAGGCTGCCGTCCCGGGTAAAGCTGCGCAGCCCGGCCCAGGCATGCTCGACCCGGGTCACCGCGATATCCAGCGCCTGCTGCATCCGGTCGATGCCCAGCGCGATGTCCAGCTCGTCTGGCTGCACATCATGCGGCGGCATCGGGGTCTCGTCGGCGGGGGAGACCAGCAGCCGGGTCCGGGCCTCGGGGCGCGCGTACCAGGCGTGGGCGACGTCGATGGTCATGGGCCAGGACGTGGCGTCGAAGGGCGCGGGGTTGATGATGGCGGCGGTGCGCCGCTTGGGCTGCAGGCCCAGCGGCCGGACGCCGGCGATGGCGGCGACCTCGTCACCCCAGGCGCCGGCGGCGTCGATCACCACCGGGGCCTGGAGCAGGGTGCCAGAGGTGGTCTCGACGCGCCAGGCGCCGTCCTGCCGCTCGATCCGGCCGGCGCGGGCCCGCAGGGCCAGCACGCCGCCATTCGCGCGCAGCATGCGCAGGAATCCCTGATGAATGGCGGCCACATCCATGTCGAAGGCGTCGTCCTCGACCGCGGCGGCCGCCGCATAGCCCGGGCGCAGGGCGGGCAGCATCGCCGCCGCCTGCGCGGGATCGATCCGGCGCAGGCCGATGCCCTCGGCCAGCAGCGCTGCCATATCCTGGTCCTGCGTCGCGTTGGCCAGGAACAGGACCGGGCGGTGGCGCATCAGCGGCACCTCGGCGAAGCCCGGTGGCGGGGCCTGGAAGAAGGCGCGGGACAGGCGGCTGAGTTCGCGCACGTCGCGCGGGCCGTAATTCTGCAGCCAGATCGCCGCCGACCGGCCGGTGGAATGATAGCCCGCCTGGTCCTCGGCCTCGACCAGGGCGACGCGGCGATGGGGGGAAAGCTGGGCGGCGGCGGTCGAGCCGGCCATGCCGGCGCCGATCACGACGATATCGAAATGCTGGATGTCCATGGCAGGGATGTCGCCCCGGTTCGGCAGGGTTGCAAGGGTCGCGGTCAGGCCGCGGTGGGAACAGGCTCGAAGATCAGGGACAGGTTGTTGGCCGGCATCGGGATGATGCGGGGCGGGGCGAAGCCGTGCGTCGCGGCCAGGGCGGTGACCGCCTGCAGGTCGCGGATGCCCCAGTCCGGGTCCTGCGCGCGCAGGGTCGCATCGAAGGCGGCATTGCCGGGCGAGGTATGGGCGCCGTCGCGGCGGAACGGCCCGTACAGGAACAGCACCCCGCCCGGGCGCAGCAGGCGGGCAGCCCCGGCGAACAGGCCGATGGCGGCGCGCCAGGGGGCGATGTGGATCATGTTGATGCACAGCACGGCATCGGCGCGGGACACCGGCCATGCGGGGGCGACGGTGTCCAGCGCGATGGCCGGGTTCACGTTGGCCAGCCGTCCGGCGGCCACCCAGGCATCGATGCTAGCCCGCAGCCTGGGGTCGGGGTCCGACGGCTGGAACGCCCGGTCCGGCATGGCGGCGGCGAAATACGCGACATGCTCGCCGGTGCCCGAGGCGATTTCCAGCACCGTGGCGGCGGGCGGCAGCACCCCGCGCAGCACCGCCAGGATCGGGTCGCGGTTGCGCTGCGTGGCGGGCGCATGGTTACGGGCGTCGTTACGGTCGGACATGGGGTCCCCTTGCGGCCTCGGGCAGCGCGTTGTCGCGCGTTCGTCCCCGGTTCGGCAACCATGCGGGGGGGGGGCCTCGGCCGTGGCCCCCTCTTGCCGCACCGGATCGATGGCATACGATGCCGGGACGGTTCAGGCAGAGGGGCAGGCAGATGGTCGATCTGGTGATACGCGGCGATAGGGTGGTCACGCCGCAGGGCGTCGGGGCCTATGACATCCTGGTGAAGGGCGAGCAGATCGCCGCCATCGTCGCCGCCGCCAGCCTGCCGGTGCCGGACGGTGCCCGCCTGATCGACGCGACGGGCAAGATCGTGATCCCCGGGGGCATCGATCCGCATGTGCATTGCAAATGGCACCTGCCCAACCCGGATGGCAGCGCGGGGCTGACGGAACCGCCCGATGTGGTATCGAAGGCGGCGGTGCATGGCGGCACGACGACGATGATCGACTTCACCCGCGCCAGCCAGGGTGCGAATGTGCGGGACGCGATCGAGAAGCGGGAGCTGGACTGGAAGGGCCATACCGGCTGCGACTATGCCCAGCACATCATGGTGGAGGGCGCGCTGCCCATCGACCTGCCCGGCCAGATCGCCGAGGCCATCCAGGCCGGGTTTCCGACGGTGAAGATCTTCACCACCGACATCACCCCCAGCCGCAAGGGCCGGATGGTGGATTTCGGCGACATCTGGGAGATCTTTCAGGTGCTGGCGGCCAATCGCGGGCTGGGCGTGATCCACTCGGAAGACAATGACATTGTCATGCACATGTATGGCAAGCTGATCCGCGAGGGCCGCACCGCGTTCCAGCATCTGGCCGAGGTGCACAACACCCTGTCCGAGGACGTGTCGTTCCGCCGCGTCATCCGCCTGGCCGAGAAGGTGCCGGGCACCGCGCTGTACATGATGCATGTCTCGGCCGCGACGGGTGTGTCGGCGATCCACGAGGCGCGGGCGCGCGGGGTGCCGATCTATGGCGAGTCGCTGCACCAGTACATGATGTACACAAGCGACGACTACAAGAAACCGAACGGGCAGATCTATCACACCTACCCGTCGCTGAAGTCGCCGGAAGACCAGGCGGCGCTGTGGCAGGGCACGCTGAACGGGGCGATCAACTGCGTCGCCACCGACGAGATCTGCTGCACCCTGGCGCAGAAGCTGCAAGGCGTTCGTATCGACGACACGACCGGCGGCAATGCCGGCGTCGAGCCGCGCGTGTCGCTGATGTATACCGAGATGGTGGGCAATCGTGGATACTCGCTGAACCAGTTCGTCGACCTGGTCTCCACCAATGCCGCCAGGATCATGGGCCTGTATCCGCGCAAGGGCGCGCTGGCCGCCGGATCGGATGCCGACATCGTGGTGCTGGATCCGGCCGACCGGCGCGTGATCAGGGCGGCGGACCTGCACGAGGCCGACTACTCCCCCTGGGAAGGCCGCACGATGAACGCCTGGCCCTGCCTGACCGTGCTGCGCGGCAAGGTGGTGGTGGAAAACGGCGTCTATACGGGCAGCCTGAGCGACGGCAAATGGCAGCACCGCAAGGTGGCCGAGGAGATGTTCACTGGCCCCCGTCTCTGAGTTGAACCCTTGACCGACGCGGGGCTGCGCGCGCTGCTGGCGGATTGCCTGGTGCTGTGGGCGATCGAGGGGCGCGTGCGGGTCACCGACGCGGCGATCCTGGTCGAGAGCGGTGACGACGTCTTCACCGTCCAGCGCGCGGATCCCGGCCTGCGGCCGGCGCGGTGGTTCCTGCAGACCCCGGAACGGCGGCAGGCGAACCGCCCCCCGCGCGCCATTCCATCGGTGGTCGCGCTGCTGTCGGCCCTGCGCAACCAGATGGGCGGCGATGGCGGCAACCGCCTGCGCATCGGCGCCTGAGGAGCCATCGGATGCTGAGAGACGCCCGCAATCTTCTGGTCGGCACCGACAGCCAGCAGGCGGTCGACCGGCTGGACCTGGCGCTGGAACACTACCTGAAGTTCCACGCCGATACCCCCGCCCTGCTGGGCCAGGCGCTGGCGGCCGATCCCGGCTTCGGCCTGGCGCAGTGCTTCAAGGGATATCTGCTGCTGGCCGCCGCCAACCCAGCGAACAGGCCGGCCATCGCGGCCGCGCTGCAGGCGGCCCAAGCCGGCACCGCGCACGCGACGCGGCGGGAGCAATGGCATGTCGCCGCGCTGGAGGCCTGGTCGCGCGACGCGGTGGACGAGGCCTTCGCGATCTGGCGGCGCATCCTGGAGAGCGACCCGACCGACCTGATGGCCTTCCGCATCGCGGACACGATCTATTTCCGCCACGGCCAGACCAAGGCGATCCGCGAACAGGCCGACCGGGTCGCACCGGTCTGGCATGACGGCCTGGCCGGGTATGACTGCTTCCTCTCGGTCTGGGGCTTCGCGCACGAGGAGACCGGCGACTACCGCGCGGCCGAGACCGCGATCGACACGGCGCTGGCCGCCGACCGGACCAATTTCTTCGCCCATCACGTGAAGGCGCATGTGATGGAGATGGAATGCCGCCCGCGGGAGGGGCGGGACTGGCTGGCGGCGCAGACCGGGTTGTGGCCGATCGGGAATGCGCTGATCCACCATCTGTGGTGGCACCGCGCCCTGATGGAGCTGGAACTGGGCGAGAACGAGGCCGTGCTGGCGAGCTATGACGCCAATATCCGCAATTTCGACGACCCTCTGACCAAGGCCACGCCGGATTTCTATATCGATCTGCAGAACGCCGCCGCCCTGCTGTGGCGGCTGGAGCAGGTCGGCATCGGCGTGGGCGATCGCTGGGTCGAACTGGCCGACAAGGCCGAGGCCCGGATCGGCGATGCCGCGCATCTTCTGCTGGTGCCGCACCTGATGCTGGCGCTGGCCGCGACCGGCCGAGTCGGGGCCGCCGAGCGGTTCGTTGCCGCGTTGCGGGACATTTCACGCAACACGGCGCTGTGGACCGCGCCGGCCATTCACGACGTTGTGATCCCGGTTTGCGAGGCCGTGCTGGCCCATCGCCAGGGCGCCCATGGCCGCGTCGTCGATCTGCTAGGGCCTCGCCAGGACAGCATCCGTTTGCTGGGCGGCAGCAACGCGCAGCGGGACATGTTCTTTCAGATGCTGCTGGACTCGGCGATCAAGGCTCGCCGCCGCGACGTGGTCGAAACGATGATCGCGCACGAGGCCGCGACCCGCTCTGTGCCGCCGACGGAACGAGTTGGCTATGCGCCCGGCGCACGGTGGCTCAACATGACAGAAATTTCAGGTACTTCGTAAGGAGCGGCGGAGAATATTTCACATCAAGTCCATAAGATTTCAAATAATGTCCCAGACATGATTGCGCTTGTCCGGTTGCGGAGCCCGATGCAAAGGTGCCCGCGAAAGGACCGGTGATGGAAACAGCAATTCACGTCGCGGTCGTGGAAGACGACCCGGAAATCAGCCAGACCATGGTCCAGTGCATGACGGAGCATGGCTTCGTCGTGACCGCCGCGCGCAGCGGCCGGGACCTGGACCGGGTGCTCTCGATCGGGCGCATCGACCTGGTCATCCTGGATGTCGGCCTGCCCGGCGAGGATGGGCTGAGCATCTGCCGCCGGCTGCGCAACCAGTCGAGCGTGCCGATCATCATGGTCACGGCACGCGCCAGCGAGACCGACCGGATCGTCGGGCTGGAGATCGGCGCCGACGACTACCTGCCCAAGCCGTTCAGCCCGCGGGAGCTGGTGGCCCGGGTCCGCGCGGTGCTGCGGCGCTCCTCGGCGCAGAACGACAACAACCGCCAGCCGCCCAAGACGCTGGAGTTCGAGGGCTGGCGCCTGGACATGGCGCGCCGGCAATTGCTGGACCCGTCGGGCATCCCGATGCCGCTGACCAGCGGGGAGTTCAACATCCTGGCGATCTTCTGCCAGAACCCGCAGAAGGTGCTGTCGCGCGACGCGCTGCTGGACCTGCTGCACGGGCGGGCGGCGGCGGTGTTCGACCGCAGCGTGGACGTGCAGATCAGCCGCCTGCGCCGCAAGATCGAGCCCAACCTGAAGAACCCGACCTTCATCAAGACGGTGCGCTATGGCGGGTATTTCTTCACCCCGTCCGTGTCCACCGTGGAAGCGGCGTAGGGGGTCCCCTACGTCGTCATGAACAGCCCGCCATTGGCGTGCACGGTCTGCCCGGTCATGAAGGCGGACTTCCCGGATGCCAGGAAGACCGCGACATGGGCGATGTCGGCCGGCTGGCCGATCCGCCCCAGCGGCATGGCGGCGCCGCGTTCGGCCAGCTCCTGCTCGGTGAAGCCATAGCGCGGCTGGGCGGTGTCGGTCAGGCCTGGGGCGATGGCGTTCACCCGGATGCGGTGCGGCGCCAGCTCGGTGGCCATCGCCCGGGTCAGCGACACGACCCCGCCCTTGCTGGCCGCGTAATGCGCCCCGCGCGGCGACGCCCCGAACACCGATGACGATGCCAGGCTGATGATCGTCCCCTGCGTGCCCGCGGCGATCATGGCCCGCGCGGCGGCCTGGGCGCAGAAGCAGCTCGCCTTCAGGTTGATCGCGTGGACGAAGTCCCAGTCCTGTTCGGTCATGTCCAGGAATGGCACGCGCGGGAAGACGCCGGCGTTGTTGACCAGGATGTCGATCCGCCCGAACGCGGCGACGGTGTCGGCCACCATCCTGGCGGGCATCCCGGATGCCGAGACATCACCCTGGACCAGGATCGCCCGCTGCCCCGCCGCGCGCACCGCCGCGGCCACGGCCTCGGCTTCCCTGGCACCGTCCAGATAGTTGATGGCCACATCGGCGCCGGCTTCGGCGAAGGCTATGGCGATGGCCGCGCCGATCCCCTGCTGTGCCCCCGTGACCAATGCCGCCTTGCCTGTCAGGTCTGCCATCACCGCCTCCTTGCTGGTCGTCGGACGGGCCGGCGGACGTCAGACCAGCCGACGTTCCCGCCGGCTATCGGTCCGCAATTGCCCGCAGGCGGCCAGGATGTCGCGCCCGCGCGGTTCGCGCACCGGGGCCGAGAACCCGGCATCGTTCACGATCCGGGCAAACCGGTCCACCGCCGCCTTGGTGCTGGGTTCGTAGGCGCTGCCGGGCGAGGGGTTGAACGGGATCAGGTTGACCTTGGCCGGCAGCCCGGCGATCAGCCTGACCAGCGCCCGGGCCTCGGCTTCGGAGTCGTTCACGCCCTTCAGCATGATGTATTCGAAGGTGATCCGGCGGGCGTTCGACGCGGCCGGATAGCGGCGGCAGGCGGCGATCACCTCCCGGATCGGGTATTTCCGATTCAGGGGCACGATCTGGTCGCGCAGCTCGTCCGTCACGGCATGTAGGCAGACGGCCAGGTTGCCCGCGGGTTCCTGGCCCACGCGATCCATCATCGTCACCACGCCCGAGGCCGACAG
>CAYZKM010000114.1:0-10754 GCA_964478525.1 uncultured Bifidobacterium sp. | reverse complement strand
GGGCCGGTCCCGCTTCTTCCTGTCGCTGGAAGACGACCTGATGCGCATCTTCGGGTCCGACCGCATGGGCGGGATGCTGCAGAAGCTGGGTCTGAAGGATGGGGAGGCGATCGTGCATCCCTGGATCAACAAGGCCCTGGAAAAGGCGCAGAAGAAGGTCGAGGCGCGGAACTTCGACACCCGCAAGAACGTCCTGAAATACGACGACGTGATGAACGCCCAGCGCAAGGAGGTCTATGCCCAGCGCAAGGAGTTCATGAAGGCCGACGACGTCACCGACACCGTGACCGAAATGCGGGAGGAGATCATCACCACGATGGTCGCCCGTCGCGTGCCCGAGAAGGCGTTCAGCGAGCAATGGGAGCTCGCCGACCTCTCGGCCGACGTGACGCGTGTGCTGGGCCTCGCTCTGCCGGTCGAGGAATGGGGCCGCGAGGAAGGCATCGACGAGGTCGGCCTGCGGGAACGGATCCAGAAGGCGGCCGACGAGATGATGGCGGCGAAGGCGGCCAACATGGGCCCCGAGCTGATGCGCTTCATCGAGAAGAGCCTGCTGATCCAGACGCTGGACGCGGTCTGGAAGGAGCATCTGCATGCGCTGGACCATCTGCGCCAGGGCATCGGCCTGCGCGCCTATGGCCAGCGGGACCCGCTGAACGAATACAAATCCGAAGCCTTCGCCATGTTCAACGCCATGCTGGACGAGCTGAAGGAGCGGGTGACGTCGATGCTGACCCGCGTCGAACTGGCGCAGGAACAGCCCGAGATGTTCGAGCCGGTGTCGATGCCGTTCCTGGAAAGCCATGCCGACGCGTTGTCGCCGTTCGCCGATGGCGGCGAGCTGGGAATCGATGTGCTGTCGCCGCCGGTCGGTGCGGCCACCAGCCTGAACCCGGCCGAGACGGTCGATCCGAACGACCCCGCGACCTGGAAGAGCGTCGGGCGGAATGCCACCTGCCCGTGCGGGTCAGGCCGGAAGTTCAAGCACTGCCACGGCCGGATCGGCTGAGCGCGCCGCACACGGTCATCAGCCGGGCGGCACCACCCAGCCGCGCGCCGCATCGGACCGCGGATGCCCCGGGGACGGCGTCACGATCGGATAGCGTGGCGGTTCATAGTGGAATTCGGCCGTGAACGGACCGAGGAACAGGCCGTCCTCGGCCGAGTCGACCAGGAACGCATTGATCCCCCTGATGTCGCAACCGACCAGCGACATGCCATGGGCGCGTCCGATCTGCTCCACCGTCTTCAGGCTGGCGCCGTACCACGACGTGTCGTCCCACACATTCGCGATGTCGTAGGGCACCTCGCACGCGGTCGAGGGCGGCAGGCTCGCGTTGTACTCGATGCAGGCGACCCGGGCGCGCTGGCGCATCGCCCGCCACACATGCGTGGTGTGCTGGTCGATATCCAGCGACAGCATGTCGAAACGATCCGCGATGCCCCCTTGTTCCAGCAGCGCCGTCACGTTCTCGGGCGTGACATAGCCCTGGATGACGCGCAGCCGGCCCTCGGCGATCTGCCGGTCGAACAGCCGGTTCACCGCGGCCGCCACGTCCGGGCTGCCGACCAGCCACAGCCCGCTCCAGCCCTGTTCCAGCAGCAGGCGGGTGATGCACTCGGTCCCGCCATCGATGCCGATCTCGACGAAGACGCGGTCGCGGGTGCCGATCCGGCGGAACATCTCGGCGACGATCCCGTCCTCTCCGTTCTGCGAATACATCGACACGTCGAACCGGCTGAGCGATTTCGGATCCGCGTACCGCCCGGTCGCCGCCCAAAGCCGGAACTGCAGGTCGGACGTCGCAGCCAAGGCCGCGGCCCGCCGGTTGGTGCGGGATTCGGTATAGAGCTGCATCGAACTCGGCCACAGACGGTCGCTGACACGTTCATACAGGCGGCGGAAACTGAAACTCATGCGGTGCCTCGGCCCTTGCGTGCGGATGCCATCGCGGCGAACCGTGTTCATAACACGTGGAACCATTCAGGCCATGATTGCGTTTCCGACGTGAATGGCGACGTCACGCGACCGCCTGCCGACCGGTCCGACAAAAGCCCACAAAACTCGACTTTTATCCCGGGTGGTCCGGGCGTAGGTCTGTCGCCAGGACAGACGGTCCGACGGCGCCAGGCACGAAAGCCCGGCAGGATCGTTCTGAACGGGCTCGTGAAATGCGAACCCTCCTGTCAGGAGGCCATGAATTTGTCGGACCGTTTTTTCAAGGCTGGCCGCTTTTTTGACCGATCCATTGACGGCGCCGATGATGGCGTCGACCGTGAAGACCTGGATGTGCATGGCGAGGGGTGGCATTTTCGCACGCTCGCCGATGACGAGACCAGCCCGGAATGGGGTGGCCTGATCCCGGTCGACAGCGCACTTTATTTTCTTCTGACCGACCTGGTGCCGACGTTCCCGGCTTTGTCCGGGAACGTGGCTACCACCATCGTGTGCGACCCGCGCGGCCCCCTGATCCTGACCGACCAGGATGGGGCGCCGGCATCCTACACCCCCCGTGCCCGGGTGGCGCATGCCGACCGCCCGCTGGTCGTGACCAGCGCGACCGAGGACCCCGATCTTCATATCCTGGTCGATGGCCGCCGCCGCAATCCGCGGCGTGTGTCCCGTGATACCTGGCAGTTCTTCATTCCCGCCCGCACCCGGACCCTGCGCCTGTGCGCCGGCGTCACCCCACCCTGCATGATCGGCATCCCCGACGCCGAGGTCGCCCCCACCATCTGCGTCCGGTCGGCACGGGTCACCACGCCGACCGGTCAGTTCGACCTCGATCTGGGCAACCAGGCCGTGATGGGCCGGTTCCGCCCGATCCTGCGCGACGGCATGCCGATGTGGCTGTGGCCAGGCGGAGAGGCCGTCATCCCGATGGCGCTGCTCGCCCCTGGCCGGGACGCGGTGATCCTGACCATGCGGCTCGACCTGGTCTGACGCGACCCCACCCCGATGCGGACGATTGATCTGGATCAAGGACGCCGCTCGGCGCCCGGACGACAGTGATGTCGTAATCTGACGCGGCTCGTTCATGCCAGACGGGCGCGAGAAGGGGAAATTTCCATGGCGCAGGCGCAAGGGGCCGCCACGGTCCACCGGCTACACGAAGAAATCCAGGGCGTGCGCTATCGGGAAGCGACCGAGACGTTCTGCCGCCTGGTGACCGAGCAGGACCGGCCTCTGAGGGATATGATCAAGGAAGCGGTCGCCGCGGCGGCTCCTTATGTCCAGGTACCCTCGCATCTGATGCGCCTGCCCACGGGCGAGCTGCGCGGGGTGAACTACGACCACACCATCCTGGGCTGGCGCGGCGCGATTTCGCTGATGGGCGAGCTGGGCGGCAAGCGGGGCATCCTGCCGAACATCCAGGCCATGTGGTATGTCCCGCAGGGCCTGAACGTGTGGGAACAGGTGGTCTGCGAGTTTCCCGGCCACTACGCCCGCGACGGCGAACAGTGCAATGCCAAGTTCCCCGGCCCCGACGACCATGTGAACCGCTTCGACGGGCCGGCCTGGAATGTGCCCAAGATCTATTTCGAGGACCACGCCCCGATCACCGAGGGATCGGTGGAGGAGCGCCTGTCGCGCATGAACTGGGCCATCGCGGAAGGTGACAAGGCCGAGGCCTATGGCCTGTTCCTGGGCCTGGCGCAGGACAAGGCGGCGCGCACCAGGCTGAAGGACGCGATCCTGTTCGCCGGCATCATCGACCTGCAGGACACGATCATCAATCGCGGCGGCTACCAGAATATCGGTCACAAGGCCCTGCGCGCCCGCGCTTTGGTCGACATGGCCGACTATCTGGGCTGGGACAATTCGCACGAGCTGTTCTACACGGTGGTGCCCGATCTCGGCTGTTCCCCCCGGCTGTACGGGCTGTGGACCGAGATCAGCAACATCTGCCGGATGGAGATCCCGAAGCACGCCGAGATCCCCAAGCGGTCCCAGTCGCCGCTGACCGAACGCGAGATGGACATCCTGACCGAGGCGATCGTCTGGGGCGGGCCGTTCGAGGTGAACGCCGCGATCATGGCGCTGTTCAAGCGCGGCGCCGGCATCCTGGATGTGGGCGACGCGGTGATGGTCTGCTTCCAGCGCTATCTGATCGACGTGCTGGAGCATCCGAACGCCTTCCTGCACCCGACCCATGCGCTGGACTACATGAATGTCGTGCAGTCCTGGGTGCGCAACTACGACAACCCGCACCAGGTGAAGGCGGTGTTCATGGGCGCGCGGTTCATGAACGACACCATCCGCTCCAACGCCAACTTCCCGCGTGACCCCAGGATGGCGCTGGAACCGCGCGGCAATTTCCGCGCCTGGGCCGATGGCATCGCGGTGGACCGGATGCTGCCGATCCTGCAGGACCATGTGCTGAAGCAGGACGCGCCCCGGTCCTGCGCCCTGGTCGATTCATACCTGGCGCGCACCGCCGAACGCCACGACCTGCTGGACACGATCACCTATGCCGCGTGCCACTGGCAGAACGATCCGCATGTGATGCGCAACTGCAGCTCCTCGCTGGAGGAGTATCGCGTCAACAAGACCGCGCGGAAGGACGACATCATCCGCGGCTACGTCAAGCACCAGTCCCGCTACGTCAAGCGGGCGCCAACGCATGATTGCTACGGGGTCTTCGCCGAATACTTCAAGCCGGCTGCCTGAGGAGGTTCCATTGACCGACGACCCGGTACTGCTGAGCGAGGTCTGGCGCGTCCGCAACGCCGCCGCCGTGACCCTGGGGTTGAGCGAGGACCAGATGCGGCGGGCCATCCGCGCCGCCAGCGTCGACGACATCGTGGCGCTGATCGAGACGTTCTCGCCGGCGCGCTCGACCGGTCCGGAATGGACCCGCACGTTCGAGCCTCTGGTCGAGCGGCTGTGGCTGTGGCGCGACGACGCCACCATGGCGGCCCTGGCCGCGGTGTTCGGCCAGCGGGGCATGCCCTGGGCGGCGGTGACGCATGCGCTGTCGGCCGAGGAAGGCACCCGTATCCGCAAGACCGTCCGCCACCCGGCGTGGTCGCGCCTGCCCGCCTTCACGGTGGTCTGACACCGCCAGACCGGCTTGGCTGCCCAGCCCGTCAGGCAGACCTGGCAGCCCGGTCTGCCTGACGGCCCTGGCGGAGGCACCGGGGCCGGCGATATCCTCCGCCCACCGGACCGGCGCCGATGCCGGGCGGGTGGAGGATCGATCCATGTTGTCACAGGCGGCCGATTTCCGCGCCGAGGTCGAGGCGTTGAACGCCCTGCTGGTGCGCCTGGCGGATCCGGACTGGGACCGCCCCACGCAATTCAAGGCGTGGACGGTCAACGACATCATCCAGCACCTGCATGCCGGTGACCTGATGGCCGCCGCGTCGGCCGAAGGCGCCGAGCCGTTTGCCCGCCTGCGTGCCGAGGTGCAGGGATTGCGCGACAGCGGCATGACCCGCGTGCAGGAAACCCGCCATCGCATGGGCGGTCTGACGGGACCCCGGCTGCGGGGGCTGTGGTTCGCCAAGGCCGTCGCGCTGGCCGACGAGCTGGCAGGCATGCCGCCCGAGACCCGCCTGAAATGGTCCGGTCCCGACATGGGCCTGCGCATGTTCACCACCGCGCGCCAGATGGAGACCTGGGCGCACGGCCAGGCGATTTATGACCTGGTGGGCGAGACCCGCGTCCCCACCGCCCGCCTGCGCAACATCGCCGAGATCGGCGTCCGCACCTATGGCTGGACCTTTGCCAACCGCCAGCGCCCGGCACCCGGCCCTGCCCCGCATGTGCGGCTGGCCGGACCCGATGGCGCGGTCTGGACGTGGAACGATCCCTCGGTGGCCAATGCGGTGACCGGTGACGCGCTGGCGTTCTGCCAGGTGGTCACGCAGGTGCGGAACGTCGCCGATACCGCGCTGTCGGTCACCGGCGAGCCGGCCCGCACCTGGATGAGCCTGGCCCAATGCTTCGCTGGCCCGCCCGAGAATCCGCCCGCACCCGGCACCCGGTTCATGGCCGGCGCGACAGCCTGAGTCGTTACTCGTCCGGATCGGGCGGCGGCGGCACCTGCATCAGCAGGGCGCGGGCGTCGGCATCGCTCAGGGGTGGCCTGGCGTCGGCCGGCGGCTGTCCCATCGGCCGCACCAGCGCCGGAGCCGCCAGGACAGCCGCCAATACAATGATCTGCACGGCCAGGAATGGCGCGACCGCACCGATGATGGCGCGGATCGGCGGCGGCCTGGTCATCATCCCGCGCGCCAGCATCACCGCATAGCCGAACGGCGGCAGCAGGAAGCTGGCTTGCAGCACCAGCAGCACCAGCACGCCGTTCCAGGTCGCGTCGGGGGAGCGCACCAGCAGCGGCGGCATCACCAGCGGGACCACGACCAGGATGATCTCGAACGCATCCAGCACCAGGGCCGACAGCGCGATCATCCCCAGCACCGCGGCGGTCGACCCGTAGGCTCCGCCCGGCAAGGCCACCACGGCATCGGCCAGGACCTGGTCGGTGCCGAAAGCGCGGAACACCAGGGTGAAGGTCGTCGCCGCGACGAACAGGCCGAACAGCGCGCCGGTGATCGCCATCGTGTCCTCCAGCAGCGTCCGCAACGCCGCCCCGCGCAGCCGCCCCGACGCCAGCCCGCCACAGGTCAGCACGAAGGCGCCGGTGGCCGCGGCCTCGACCGCATACAGCCGTCCCACGGCGACACCGGCCAGCAGGCCGACGATGAACACCGTGGTCGCGCCCGCCGCCAGCCAGGACGGCCACGGCACCGGTTCAGCCGCGACCGGAGTGGCACCGCGCCCGCGCCACCAGGCCATGGCCAGGAACAGGACGAAAAGCAGGCCGGCCGGCAGCAGGGCGCCGTGGAACAGGTCCTGCGTGTTGATCACCCGGGCGACCTGGCGGCTGGTATTCAGCGCCTCGGTATGCGCGCGCATCATCGCGTCACCCAGCAGGATCAGCACCAGGGATGGCGGCACCACGACCCCCAGCACGCTGGATGCGCAGGTGATCGCCAGCGTCCGCGATGGGGGCACGCCGCGATGGGCCAGTGGTCCGGCCATGACCCGCGACAGCATGGCCACCGACGATCCGACCGACCCGTTCATCGGCGACAGCAGCGCCCCCAACCCGACGCTCGCCAGCAATGGCGCGGCGGCGGTCGGGCCGGCCAGGCGGGCGAAAGCGGCGAAGATCATCCCGGCCAGGGGCAGCGTGTTCAGCAGCACGCCCATCAGCACATACAATGGTAGGGCCTGCAGCAGGTCGGTCTCCAGCAGGCCGATCAGCCGCGACGGCAGCGCGGTCAGCAGGCCGAACGGGATGGCGCCCGTTATCGTGCCGATGGCGCCGAAGATGCTGGCGACCCCGATCATGGCGACGAAGGCCGGCTGTCCGGTCGTCAGCATGATCGCCGCCACCGCGGCCAGCACCGCGAAGCCCGCATAGGTCATCGTGCTAGGAGCCCGCCCGCGGCCACAGGTCTCGGATCGCCTGGCACGCCATCAGCACCGCCATCAGCCAGGCGGCGGCCTTTACCAGGAAATAGCCGGGGTTGAACGTGTCGGGAAACGCCTCCAGCCCGATGACCGATCGCAGGATCGCCGCCGACCCGGTCACCAGCACGAAGCCCGACCAGGCCAGCAGGCAGGTGCTGCCGCCGGCGCGCCACATCCTGGCCAGGCCCGTCCGGTGCCGCGGTCCGGTGACCCGCGGGTGGGCATCGCGGCGCGTCGCGAAGGTCAGCGCGGCGGCGACGTACAGCGCGAACAGCCATTGCGCCAGGTCGTTCGCCTCGCGGGAGTAGCCGATCGCCAGGTCGCGCAGCGGCCATTGCAGGAACAGCAGCAGCGAGACCGGCAGCACCAGCCAGGCCAGCGCGCCGGTCACGCCATCGAGGATGGTATCGAGCAGGGTCGGCAAACGCACCATCGATGCTCCTGGGTACGGCCGGGATCATCCCACGGCCGGAAGGATTGCGACAGGGCCGGGCTCTGTCGCCGAACCGCGTTTGGTGGCAAGGTCGGCCGGCCTTCAATACTGCGATCAGGACCGATGACAGCCATGACCGACTCCGCGGGTGACCTGCTGCGCGAAACCGCCTTCCGCGTCTTCCAGGAAACCTGTCAGCCCGAGGTGCTGCGTGCCGCCGACCAGGGCGTGTGGCCGCACGCCGCGTGGGACGCGGTGGCGGAAGCCGGCCTGCATCAGGCCATGCTGCCCGAGGCGGCGGGCGGATACGGGGTGGCCGTTGCGGATGCGCTGTCGCTGTTGCGCGTGGCCGGCGAGCACGCCGTGCCGCTGCCCCTGGCCGAGACCATGCTGGCCGGTTGGATGCTGGGCCATGCCGGTCTGGACGTGCCGGCGGGTCCGCTGACGATCGGCCCGGTGGTGGCCGGCGAGACCCTGGCCCTGGTGCGCAGCCTGTCCGGCGCACGCCTGTCCGGCAGTCTGTCGCGCATCCCCTGGGGCCGCGACGCGACAGCGGCCGCGGTGCTGGCCGAGGAGGCCGGTCAGGCCTTCGTGGTTCTGGTCATGCGTGATGCCTGGACCGTGACGCCAGGCGAGAACGTGGCGCGCGAACCCCGCGATACGCTGCATTTCTCGGGCCCTGTCGCCGGCGTCGCGCCGACCATGCTGACGGCGCGCGACCTGCGGGCGGCCGGTGCCGCCATGCGGACCCAGCAGATGGCGGGCGGGCTGATGCGGCTGACCGCGCTGACCACCCAGTACGCCCAGGATCGCGTGCAGTTCGGCCGCCCGATCGGCAAGTTCCAGGCCGTGCAGCAGAACCTGGCGGTTCTGGCCGGGCAGACCGCCGCGGCCTGTGCCGCCGCCGATATCGCGGCCGAGGCGGTTGGCCAGCCGATGCGCCTGCTGCCCATCGCCGCGGGGAAGGCTCGTGCGGGCGAGGCGGTCGGCATCGGCGCCTCGATCGCGCACCAGGTCCATGGCGCGATCGGCTTCACGTTCGAGCATACGCTGCATTTCGTCACCCGCCGCCTGTGGTCCTGGCGCGACGAGTTCGGCAACGAGGCCGAATGGAATCGTCTGCTGGGCCGTCACATGGCCGCGGCCGGGGCGGATGCGCTGTGGGCGGAGATCACCGCCGCCTGATGGCGGGGGTGTGGGGCCGGATCAGCCCAGCAACGGGTCGTCCGGCACCGCGTAATCGTGCAGGCGGCGGATATCGTGCAGGATCACGCGCGATCCGTGGGTTTCCACCCCGACCTCTCGCAGGGCGGCGAAGGCGCGGGACAGGTTCTCCTGCCGGCAGCCAAGCCGAGCGGCGAGGAGGCGCTTGTCGAAGGGCAGGCGGAAATTGGCGATGTTTTCGTCCCGTTCTCCGGCCAGGTCCAGCAGATAGCAGCCCAGGCGCTGCGCCGTGGTGCGCAGCTTCAGGTCGCAGACCTGGCGCACCATGGCGCCGAAATCCATCGCCTCGGCCCGCAGCAGGGCGGTGGCCAGCAGTGGTTCCTGCTGGATCAGGTCCAGCATCGCGTCGCCACGGATGGCCACGATGGTCGTCGGCGCGGTGGCATGGGCGTTCATCAGGAACGGCAGGCGGGCCAGCATGGTCGCCAGCACGAAATGCCCGTTCGGCTGGATGACCTCCACCACGGCGATGGTGCCATTGCGGGCGGTGTTGGACAGGCTGACCTGGCCCTCGGCCACGACATACAGGTGGGTCGCAGGTTCTCCCTGGCGGCAGATCAGGGCGCCGGCATCGAACGACACGACCTCCGACACCGGGATCAGGCTGGCGATCACCGGTTCGGGCAGGCCGTTGAACAGCGCGGCCTGCGCCAACAGGTCCAGATGGCGGTTGCCGGAATCCTGTCCTGCTGGTGCGGACGGGAGCGACTCGGTCATTGATTGCGACATCACATGGCCTGTCAGTTATATCGATTTCAAGGGCGTTAGCACGCAAAGCTAGCGGATGATAAGGGGCGGAGGCAAGCGCCACGGCACCGGATGTGACCGGGCGTAACGGGAGAAGGAGGTGCCGATGAAGGCGATGGTATGTGAGGCGTTTGGCGGTCCCGAGGTTCTGGCATTGCGCGACGTTCCCGACCCGCCACCGCCCGGCGCCGGGGAAATCCAGGTCCGGATCCGCGCCCGCGGCGTCCAGTACGTCGATGTGCTGATGCTGGCCGGCAAATACCAGTTTCGCCCGGAACCGCCCTTCATCCCCGGCGGCGAGGCGGCCGGAGAGGTCGTCGCCGTCGGCCCGGACGTGACCGCGTTCCGCCCCGGCGACCGTGTCATGAGCCGCCATCAGCTTGGCGCCTGCGCCGAGCTGGGCAACGCCAGGGCCGTCCTGTGCGACAAGGTGCCGGATGGCATGGGGCTGGAGGAAGCCGGGGTCTTCCGCAGCGCCTACACGACCGCCTATCACGCATTGTTGCAGCGTGGCCGCCTGAAGGCCGGCGAATGGGTGCTGGTGCACGGCGCGGCGGGCGGTATCGGCATCTCGGCCATCCAGGTCGCCAAGCTGTTCGGCGCGCGGGTGATCGCCACGGCCAGCACCGAACAGAAGCGCCAGGCCTGCATCGAGGAAGGCGCCGACCATGCCATCGACTATCGCGGCGGGTTCGTCGAGCAGGTCAAGGACCTGACCGGCGGCAAGGGTGTCGATATCGTCTACGACCCGATCGGCGACAAGGTGGCCGACGAATCGCTCCGCTGCCTGGCCTGGTGCGGGCGGCTGCTGATCCTGGGCTTCCTGGGCGGCGGGCCGACCGCCATCCGCAGCAACTACCTGCT
>CAYZKM010000113.1:0-10758 GCA_964478525.1 uncultured Bifidobacterium sp. | reverse complement strand
AGAACGGCAGCTTCCCAAGCTGCATACGAGGGTTCGATTCCCTTCACCCGCTCCATTTTTTCGAGCAGTTGCAAACTGGTCATGCCACCTGTCGACCGACCAATGGCCTGGCTCGGAATCCCCCGTCATGCACCCTGTGGCCGCGCCGACGATGGCAGCATCGACCGTCGCATATTCCATGTCGGGCTCGTCTGAGGCGGCATCAAATGACCGCCCGAAAACATCCGCTTTGACCCGGTCCCGAAAGCGGACATAGACCGGGTTTCATTTGCTGAACGAATCGTTCCATCCCGAGCTTGAATCACGCCAAGCCGGCAATGAAAATCCAACATATCAACAGACCCTTAACCATGATGGGTTAGAGCATGATCCCGCTGAGCGGAACCGTGGCAGCGGGTGAATCATGCGATCAGACAATAAGATAGCGCGCGCTGACCGGTTACGGTCAGCCGGAAAGCGCGCTAGTTTTGCCGATCCTCCAGTCGTGGCATGGCAAAAATGGCAGGGCCGAAAAGCACAAAACCCGCCGGGTGGGGCGGGTTCTGGCCGGTGATCCGTTGACGATGAGGGGAAGCTTGCGCCTGCGTTCTCAAAGCCGATACCTCAATATGTGCCAGGACACGTCAAAAGTCAATGAATCTGGGAGACTATGAATCTGGGAGGCCACGGCCCGCCAGCACGCAAAAGGGGGCCTCCCGTGGCGTTTACACCGGCTGAACTGCACGAATTGCCGCATGTCATATCCGCGCCGCGCTTTGCAACCTATCTGCATGCAACAGGCAATAACCGGGCGCGGGCACTTGCCCTCTATGAATGGAATCTGGACCTGTCGGCGGCCTTCATCGTGCCGCTACAGATTTGCGAGGTCGGCGTGCGTAACGGCGTGGCCGAAGCGATTGAAAAGGTCCACGGCGCAACATGGCCCTGGTCGAACGGCTTCTTGCGAAGCCTGCCGCGCCCCAGGCGGACGTCCGACTATAACCCGGAAGCGGATTTGCGGGCCGTCGCGGCCCGGCAACCGACAACGGGCAAGGTCGTGGCAGACTTGAAGTTCGCCTTTTGGGAAAAAATTTTCACCGCCGGGCAGGATAGCCGAATTTGGAACGCGCATTTTGCCGCGTCCTTTCCCGGCGCGCCGCCCGCGCTCGGCGTCGCCGCGGCGCGTGCGAGGGCCCATCGCGATTTGCAGACGATCCGCACCCTTCGGAACCGGATCGCGCACCATGAGCCTATCTTTGCGCGGAACACGAAGGCCGATTATGCGATGGTCCGCGAACTGATCGAGTGGCGCAGCCCGGTTGCCGCTGCCTGGGTCGGTCAAAAGCAAGCGGTCCTTGCCCTGATACCGAACAAGCCGTGACGCGCTGCAATTCCCCACCCCGCCCCGCCCTCACGCCTTGATCATCGGGCACCCGCCATCGGCCAGCGGGCGGAACGCCTGGTCCGCCGGGATGGTACGGATCACCTTGTACAGATCCCACGGCCCCGTCGATTCCGCCGGCGTCTTCACCTGGAACAAGTACATCGGGTGGATCTTGCGCCCATCCGCGCGGATCGATCCCTTGCCGAACAGCGGATCGTCGGTCGGGATTGCCTTCATCTTTTCCACGGTCGCCCGCCCGCTCGCCTTGGCCGCCTCGGGTCCCATCGCGCTGACCGCCTTCAGATAGTGCAGCACGCTCGAGTAGATGCCGGCATGGTCCATCCCCGGCATCCGCCCGCCCAGCCGAGCGCCGAACCGGCTGGAGAAGGCGCGGGTGCCGTCATTCAGGTCCCAATAGAACGGCTCGCTCAGCAGCACGCCCTGCGTCACCTCCAGGCCCAGCGAGTAGACATCGCCGATCAGGAACACCAGGCCGGCGATCTTCATGCCGCGCCTGGCCAGGCCGAACTCGGCCGCCTGCTTGATGCAGTTGATCGTGTCGCCGCCGCCATTGGCCAGGCCCAGCACCTTCGCACCCGAGGCCTGCGCGCGCAGCAGGAAGGACGAGAAATCGGTAGTGCCGGGGAAGGGCGTGCGCACCGATCCCAGCACCTTGCCGCCGGCGGTGGTGACATGGTTGGCGGTCTCGCGCTCCAGCGAATGGCCGAAGGCATAGTCGGCGGTGATGAAGAACCAGCTATCGGCGCCCTCGGCCACCAGGGCGCGCGAGACACCGGCGGGCGTCGACCAGGTGTCATAGACCCAGTGCAGATGGTTCGGCCCGCAGGCCTTGCCGGTCAGGTCGGCCGATCCCGCGCCGGTCAGGATCGCGACCTTGTCGCGTTCGCGCGCCATCGTGCCCAGGCCCAGCGCGGCCGATGACAGCGGCAGGTCGATGATCATGTCGACGCCGTCCTTGCCGTACCAGGTGCCGGCCTGGCCCAGGGCGACATCGGGCTTGTTCAGCATATCGGCCGCTACCAGCTCGATCTTCAGCGACGGGTCGATGCGGGCATAGTCCTCGATCGCCATGCGCGCGCCCAGCACGCTGCCGGGACCGGTGTTGTCGGCATAGGCGCCGGACATGTCCGTCAATACACCGATCCGGATGGTCGTATCGGCGGCGCGCGCGGTCCGCCCCAGCGCAGCGGTCGCGCCCAGCGCCAGGGTGGCGCCCATCACGTCGCGCCGGCCGATGGTCGTGCTCATGTTCCGTCTCCCTCGATCGTTCCCGTGCCGTGATCGCGCGTCAGGTCTTCGGGCGTATCTTCGCCACCGGCACGCCGCCGGCTTCCTCGTAGAAGCGGATCATCTCGTGGATGTCGCCGTTGGCGCCGAACCGTTCCATGCCCATGCGATAGTTGCGCAGGATCAGCGGCGTCAGCGTCAGATGGGCGAACGCCTCGCCCGCCAGCTCCGCGGCCAGCGCGACATCCTTCTCCATCAGCGCCATGGTGAAGCGGGCGTTGAAATCGTCGGCCAGGATGCTGTTCGGCATCACCGTCATGGTGGCGTTGTTGCGCCCCGACGATTTGTTGATCATGTCGTTCACCACCGCCGGATCCAGCCCGTTGGCGGCGGCGATCGACACCGCCTCGAACGCCAGCAGGCGATTGGCGGCCGACATCATGTTGTTCAGCGCCTTCAGCGTGTGGCCCGCGCCCAGCGGCCCGACATGCGCGACGTTCGGGCTGATCGCGCCCAGCACCGGCGCAATACGCGCGTATTGCGCATCGGTCCCGCCGACCATGATCGCGATGGTTCCGCCATCCGCCCCGCGCGGCCCGCCGCTGACCGGTGCGTCGATCAGCTCGATCCCCGACGCCCCGAGTTCGCCCGCCATCGCGCGGGTGATCGCGGTCGCGCCCGAGGTCTGGTCGACGATCATCCCGCCGGCGCGCAACCCGCGGATCAGCCCGTGATTGTCGCCGAAGATCACCTCCCGCACCTGCGCCGAGGTCGGCAGGCAGGTCAGCACGATGTCCGACGCCGCGCCGACCGCGGCGGGGGAATCGACCACGTTCGCCCCCAGGGCGGCGAATTCCGCCCGCCGTTCCGCCGACAGGTCGAACACGGTCAGGCTGTGTTCGCGCAGCAGGCGGCGGGCCAGCGCCCCGCCCATCACACCAAGGCCGATATAGCCGATACGGGGTTTGTCCATGGCAGGCTCCTGCAGAAACGGTCAGGCCGTGGGCGACAGCAGCCGCGACAGCGCGCCCAGACCGGCGGCTTGCGGCAGGGTGCGGATCGCCGCCAGCAACGCCTCGGTCTTCGCCACGTCCAGCACGCCGGCGGCGTTGTCGCGATATTTCGCCGCGATCTCGTCGGGCGTCAGCGGATTGCCGGGATCGCCTTTCGGCTTCATCACGGTTTCCTGGTGCGTGCTGCCATCTGTCATGCGGATCGTCACGCGGGCCGGGAAATTGTCGGGATACAGCCGGTCGAGCTCCGGCACCGCCACGACCTCGGTGCGCGCCAGGACCTGGCGCACCAGCGCATCGTCCACCCGCGCGGGCAGGAACTGCGCCTGCGTCAGCACGCGGTCGACGGCGGCAACCGCGATGCAGTACGGCACCGACACCCGCGCCGACATCGTGCCGGTGACATCCTTGTTCGAGAAATGGCTCTTGACCGTATTGTAGGTTTCGTTGGTAATCGAAACGATCTCGTTCGGATCCAGCCTGACGCGGTTCACGATCGCCAGCGTCGCCTGGATCGGCGCATGGCTGGCCAGGATCGAGGGGAAATACTTGATGCCGTTCTGCAGGATCTCCCAGTTGCTGCCCAGCCCGGCGGTCAGCGCCTCGGGCTTCGGTTCCAGCGAGAACGCGGCCAGGTATCCTTTCGGATGCTCCAGGATGCCGGGCGGGCTGGTATGGCCCAGCGCCGCCAGCTGCCCCGACAGGATGCCGTTCAGCGCGGCCTTGCCGGGGTGGAAGCTTTTGGTCATGTCGCCCGATTCGAAGAACGTGTTCAGCCCGGCGGCCTGCGTGCCGGCCAGGCCCAGCGCGCGCTGCACGCCGTCGGCATCCAGCCCCAGCGCCTTGGCGGCCGAGGCGGCGGCCCCGAACGTGCCGTTCGTCGCGGTGGAGTGCCAGAACCGGTAATGCGTCGGCATCACCGCCATGCCGACGCGCACCGCGACCTCGTACCCCGCCACGACAGACGTCACGACATCGCGCCCGCTCAGCCCATGCGCCTGGCCCAGCGCCAGCGCGACCGGCACCACGACCGAGCCGGTGTGCAGCAGCGCCCGCTTATGGGTGTCGTCATTGTCGGCGGCGTTGATCAGGATGCCGTTGCCCAGCGCGGCGAAGGCCGGCTGCGCGGCCAGGCCGGGCGCGCCGATCACCCCGGCCCCGCCCCCAGCCGCCGGATACAGTTCGGCGATCTGGCGGGCGATGCGCGCCTTGTCCCGATCCTCGGTCCAGGCGCCCAGGGCACAGCCGACGGCATCCAGGATGATGTCGCAGGCCTGGCGCACCACGGCGTCCGGCAGGTCCTCATAGCGCAGGGCGGCAACGAACTCGGCCATCGCGCGGGTGGTCATGATGCTGTTCCTTGGGCACGTTGTCGGCGGGCAGGCAGGCGCGGGGCGTTCCGAGGCCCCGCCGGTCAGGCCTTGATCATCGGGCAGGCGTGTTCGGACAGCGGACGGAACGCCTCCTCGGCCGGGGTGCTGCCCAGCAGCTTGTAGACATCCCATTCCTGCTTGCTCTCGGACGGCTTCTTCACCTCGAACAGATAGGCCGGGTGGATCTTGCGCCCGTCCTCGCGGATGCGGCCGGGGCCGAACACGTCGTCATCCGTCGGGATCGCCTTCATGCGCGCGACCGTCGCCGCGCCGTCGACCTTGGCCACGGCGGGGCCCATGTCGGCCGCGGTCTTCAGATAGTGCAGTGCCGCCGAGTAGTTGCCGGCCTGCGACATGTTCGGCCACAGCGTGACCTTGTCCTTGATGCGGTTGTTGAACGCGCGGGTGCGATCGTTCAGGTCCCAATAATAGGTTTCCGTCAGCTTCAGGCCCTGCGCCGTCTGCAGCCCGATCGCGCGCACGTCGTTCGTATAGGCGATCATCGCCGCCACGGCCATGGTGCGGCCGATGCCGAACTCGGCCGCCTGCTTCACGATGTTCGCCAGATCGATGCCCGATCCGCAGAAGCCCAGCACGTTTGCCCCCGACGCCTGCGCCTTGATCAGCGCCGAGGAGAAATCGGTGGTTTCCGGGAACGCATAGCTCTCCGAGCCCAGCACCTTGCCGCCCGCCGCCTGCACGAAGCGGGAGGTGTCGCGATGCAGCGCCTCGCCGAAGGCATAGTTGGGATAGACGAAATACCATTTGTCGCCGCCGGCCTTCACGGTGGCGGTGCCGGTCGACTTCGCCACCATGTAGGTGTCGTAGACCCAGTGCATCGAATTGGGCGTGCAGGCCTTGCCGGTGATGTCCGATGTCGCCGTCGAGGTGGCGATCATCACCTTGTTCTTCTCCTTGCACAGCGAGGCCATCGCCAGCGCGGCCGAGGACGCGGCACAGTCCACGATCACATCGACGCCATCCTGGTCGAACCAGCGGCGCACGATGCTGACCGCGACATCGGGCTTGTTCAGGTGGTCGGCCGACAGGACCTCGATGTCGAACGCCGCGGTGGCGCCGAATTCCTGCGCCGCCTGCCTGGCGCACGCCACGCCCGTCGGGCCGGTCTGGTCGCGATAGGTGCCGGACATGTCGTTGATCACGCCGATCCGGATGACGGGCCTGGCCTGCGCGCGGGCGCGGACGGGCGGCAGCAGAAGTGACGAGGCGGCGGCCGTCAACGCGGCACGGCGAGTAAGGTTCATGGTCCCGGATCCCTTGGTAGCGCTTCCTGGAACCGGTTATCGCAGCCCGGCGGGCATCTCTCAAGTTCGGGCAAGTTCGGGCAAGCCCGGGCAAGTTCGGGCAAGCCCGGGACGCCCGCCGGGGCGCGGCGCTACATCGGCGGCGCGACGCCGTCCTTCTCCACCGTCACCCGCGCCGCCGTCAGCCTGCCCTCGGGGTTGCGCGTCGCCGACAGGAACACCTTGGCGCCGGGCTTCAGATCCTCCTTCGCCGCCGGGGCGAACGTCACCACCGGGATGTTGGGCGGCACGGTCACCTTGTTGCTCTCGCCCTTGAAGGTCAGGCTGAGCTCGTGCCCGTCATTGGCCGAGACCACGCCGCTGACGGTGGCGTTGGTCATCATGCTGCCGGGTTCCAGGTCCCAGGCGTAATGGCCCTCGCCGGCACCGCGCATCGCCTCGGGGAACACCAGCACCTCGATCGCCACCAGCCTGCCGCCGGCGGCCGGGCGGGTCGCGGTGCCGATATAGGAACCGGGCGCGATCGCGGCCAGGTCGACCTTCTTCACCGTCATCACGGTGACCGGATCGGCCAGGGTGATCTCCAGCTTCTGCCCGTCGCGGCTGTCGATCATCAGCATGTTGCCGTGCAGGGCGGTGATCGTGCCGCGGATGCGCTGGGCCGGCGCGGTCTGCGCCCAGGCCGGCGCCACGAGCGGGATGGTGGCCAATGCGGCCAGGATGAAGCGTCGGTGCATGCGGATTCCCCCTTTGTCCTGATGGATACACGTGTGATGATGGGATCTATTCCCGGTCCGGGAAGATCCTTCCGCGCAGGAGAGCCCGATGACAGCCGGCACGGCGGGCGTCACCATCTACCACAACCCGAAATGCAGCACGTCGCGCAAGGTCCTCGGCATGCTGGCGGATGCGGGCGTGAAGCCGCGCGTCGTCGAATATCTCAAGACCCCGCCCACGCGCGCCGAGCTGGTGGGGCTGCTGCGGATGATGGGGGTGGGGCCGCGCGGGCTGCTGCGCCGGCGCGGCACGCCCTATGACGCGCTGGGCCTCGATGACCCGGCGATGACGGATGACGCGCTGATCGACGCCATTCTCGCCCATCCGATCCTGATCGAGCGGCCCGTCGTCGTCACCGCCAAGGGCGCCGCGGTCTGCCGCCCGGTCGAACGCCTGCACGACCTGCTGGGCTGAACCGGGGATGGCCCCGCGCCCCGATCCCGTCGCCTCGGACCCGACACAGCCGGCCCAGACGCGGGTGGTGGTGATCGGCGGCGGCATCATCGGCGTCAGCACCGCCTATTTCCTGGCCCGCAAGGGCGTGCCCGTCGTACTGTGCGAGAAAGGCCAGATCGCCGCCGAACAATCCAGCCGCAACTGGGGCTGGGTGCGCAAGATGGGCCGCGACCCGTGCGAGGTGCCGCTGGCGATCGAGGCGATGAAGCTGTGGTCGACGCTGGATGTCGAGACCGGGGCCGAGACCGGCTTCCGCCGCTGCGGCATCGTCTATCTGTGCAAGACCCCGGCCGACCTCGCCAAGCGCGAGGCCTGGCTGGACCAGGTCGCCAGGCCGCACCAGCTGGACAGCCGGCTGCTGACACGCGACGAGATGGGCCGCGTGCTGCCCGGCCTGGCCGGCAGCTGGGCCGGCGCGCTGTTCACCGCCAGCGACGGGCGGGCCGAACCGCAGAAGGCGGCACCCGCGATCGCCACCGCCGCGCGCCTGCATGGCGCGACGATCCTGACCGGTTGCGCCGTGCGCGGGATCGAGACGCAGGCCGGCCGCATCGCCGGGGTGATCACCGAGCAGGGCCGCATCGGCTGCGACAGCGTCGTGCTGGCCGGCGGCGTCTGGTCGCGCCTGTTCTGCCGCCAGCTTGGCATCCGCCTGCCGCAGCTGCGCGTGACATCCGCCGTGATGCGGACCGAGCCGGTGGCCGGCGGGCCGGAAACCTCGGCATCCGGGCAGGGCTTCGGCCTGCGCAAGCGGATGGACGGCGGCTACACCGTCGCGAACTGGAGCGGCAATGTCCACGACATCGTCCCCGACACGCTGCACTTCGCCCGCGACTTCATGCCCGCCCTGCGCCACCAGAAGGGCTCGCTGAAGCTGCGGCTGGGTGGCGCCTTCCTGGGCGAACTGCGCGGATCGCCGCACTGGAAACCGGACGAGGTCTCGCCCTTCGAGAAGACCCGCGTGCTGGACCCGCCGGTCCACCAGCCGATCCTGACCGAGGCGCAGCGGACCCTGACCGCGGCCTTCCCCGCCTTCCACAACATGCGCATCGTGGAACGCTGGGGCGGGGTGATCGATGTCACGCCCGACGCGGTGCCGGTGATTTCACCAGTCGACACGCTGCCGGGCTTCTTCATCGCCACCGGTTTCACCGGCCACGGTTTTGGCATAGGACCAGGGGCCGGCCGGCTGATGGCCGAGCTGGTCATGGGCGAAAGACCTGTGGTCGATCCCGCGGCTTTCCGCTACAGCCGCTTCACCGACGGGTCGCGCCCGCGCCCGCACCCCCTGGCCTAGAAGGTCCGTCCGATGGTTGCTCCGTTCCCGACCACCCGGCTTCGCCGCCTGCGCAGCAGCCAGGCCCTGCGCGAGATGATGCAGGAAACCACGGTCAGCCTGAACGACCTGATCTACCCGATCTTCGTCGAGGAGGAGCTGGACGATTTCGCCCCGGTCGAGAGCATGCCGGGCGTCTACCGCATCCCCGAACGCAAGCTGGACGCCGCGATCAAGGAGATCGCCGGGGCCGGGATCAAGGCGATCATGACCTTCGGCGTCAGCCGCCACAAGGACGACACCGGCAGCGATTCCATGCGGCCCGAGGGGCTGCTGGCCCGCATGATCAAGCGTGCCAAGGACGCCGCGCCCGATCTGCTGGTGATCTCGGACACCTGCTTCTGCGAATACACCTCGCACGGGCATTGCGGGGTGATCGACGGGGAGCATGTGCACAACGACCACACGATCGAGAACCTGGGCGTGCAGTCGGTGATCGCCGCGCGCGCCGGGGCCGACATGATCGCCCCATCCGCCATGATGGACGGGCAGGTGCATGCCATCCGTTCCGCGCTGGACGGGGCCGGCTTCTCGAACACGCCGATCATGGCCTACTCCTCGAAATTCGCCTCGGCCTGCTATGGCCCGTTCCGCGCGGCGGCCGGGTGCGACCTGATCGGCGACCGCAAGGCGTATCAGATGGACCCGATGAACGGGCGCGAGGCCTTGCGGGAATCCCTGATCGACGAAGCCGAGGGCGCCGACATCCTGATGGTGAAGCCCGCCCTGCCCTATCTGGACGTGCTGGCGACCATCCGCCGCACCAGCCTGCTGCCCCTGGCCGCCTACCAGGTCAGCGGCGAATACGCGATGATCAAGTTCGCCGCGCAGGCCGGCGCGATCGACGAACGCCGCGTGGTGCGGGAAACGCTGGGCGGCATCAAGCGCGCGGGCGCCGACCTGATCATGACCTATTTCGCCATGGACATCGCCCGTCAGGGGTTCTGAGGCCCGTCCCCAACGCGTCCGTCCCCAACGCGTCCGTCCCCGGCGCGTCCGTCCTCGGCGCGTCCGTCCCCGCCCCCCGCGCCGGCGAGATGCACGGTGCGGGTCGGGAACGCGAACCCGATCCCCAACTCCTCGGCCAGGGCCATGATCCGCATCAGGATCGCCTCCCTGATCTGCAATTCCGCCGTGTAGGTCTCCGCCGACAGGTGGAACAGCACCAGGATGTCCAGGCTGCTCTCGCCGAACGCGTTGAACCGCACCTGCACGTTCTTCTGGTCCACCTCGGGATGCTCGGCCAGCAGGGCGCCGATGCGCGCGATCAGCGTCTGCAGCGCGGCCCGCGGCGTGTCGTAGGTGACCTGCAGGAAGAAGCGCTGCCGCCGCAGCGGGCGCAGGGTCAGGTTCTCGACCGTCGCGTTCACGATGACGCTGGACGGGATCGACACCAGCGAGTTGTCCAGCGTGCGGATGCGCGTGCTGCGGAACCCGACGGTCTCGACCGTGCCCTCGCTGCCGCCGACCCGGATGACGTGACCGATCCGGAACGGCTTCTCCAGCATGATCAGCATCGAGCCCAGGAAATTCGCCACCGTGTCGCGCGCGGCCAGCGCCACGGCCAGCCCGCCGACACCAAGCCCCGCGATCACGGAATAGGCGGGAAAGCCCAGCGTATCGGCACCCTGGATCAGGCAGCCCAGCGCGACCATGATCCCCGCCGACCGCGTCGCCAGCATCACCAGCTGGCTGTCCAGGCTGCCCTGGGTCAGCTTTTCCGATGCGATGATCACCTGGCCCAGGATGTGCGACCCGACGATCGCCAGCCAGGCGACGCCCAGATACAGCGCTCCGCTTGACAGATAGGCCAGCGTGATGCGCGGCGGCCCGCCGATCCGCAGCAGCGTGAACGCAGCCGGCAGCACCACGCCCGCCGTCGCCAGCAGCGCCAGCGGCAGCGGCAGGGACCGCCACCGCACCCGCT
>CAYZKM010000112.1:0-10814 GCA_964478525.1 uncultured Bifidobacterium sp. | reverse complement strand
CTGCTGATGCCGTCGGTCGGTGTCTCCTCCCATGTGGGCGCGTTCTTCGCGCAGCCCTATTACTGGGTGATCGACGGCCAGTCCGACGCGACCATCATCCCGACGCTGACCTCGCGGTCGGGCCCCGACCTGAACATCGAGTACCGGCGCCGGTTCAACAACGGCTTCATCAACATCAACCCCTCGGTCGGCTATACCGACAACTCGATCCAGGGTTCGATCGCCGCGCGCGGGCAGTTCAACATCGACGACACATGGCGGATGGGCTTCGACCTGAACCGCGCCTCGTCGTCGAACTATGTCCGCAACTTCAACCGCAGCGCGACCTTCGCCGGCAGCCTGAGCATCCTGACCAGCCAGATCTACGCCGAGGGGTTCGGCCAGGGCGCCTATGCCCGCATCGACAGCAAGGCCTACCAGTCGCTGAACAGCTCCATCTCCTCCTCGCGCCTGCCGATCGTGCTGCCGCGCGGGCAGTACAGCTTCGTCAGCCAGCCCGACGGATGGGGCGGGCGCTGGGCGGTGGACATGAACGCGTTCAACGTCATCCGCTCGGACGGCACCAACACGCGCCGCGCCGCCCTGACCGTGAACTGGGAACGTCCGTTCACCGGCATGCTGGGCGATCTGTGGACGGTCCGGCTGCACAACGACGCGATCGGCTACGACGCGTCACACATGAACAGCCAGCCGAACTACTCGCCGTACAACGCGGTGACCACCGCGCGGGCCCTGCCGCAGGCGATGCTGGAGTTCCGCTGGCCGTTCTCCCGCGATGGCGGGGCGTGGGGCAGCCAGCTGATCGAGCCGATCGCGCAGATGATCGTCGCCCCGCAGGCCGGCGACAGCCAGATCAGCCGCTATCCGAACGAGGACAGCCTGGACCTGGAATTCACCGACGCCAACCTGTTCGGCTTCAACCGCTTCAACGGTGTCGACCGCCTGGACGGCGGCCCGCGCGCCAATGTCGGGCTGCATGCCGCCTGGTTCCTGGGCGGCACCACGTTCGATGGGCTGATCGGCCAGTCCTATCGCACCACCAGGAACTATCTGTTCCCGCAGCAATCCGGCCTGCGCGACACCGTGTCCGACATCGTGCTGCGCGGCACGGTCTCGCCGGCACCATGGCTGGACGTGACGTACCGGACCAGGCTGGACAAAAGCAACTTCGCCACCCGCATGGCCGAGGCCGTGACGTCGGTCGGCGTCCAGCAGTTCCGGGTCAGCGGCGGCTATCTGTATTCGACCTACAACCCCTATACCTTCTACGATCAGGCGCCGCCGCCACCGACCGGCAATGCCTTCTACACATCCCGCAACGAGGTGACGTTCGGCGTGTCGTCGACCCTGGGCAAATACCGGTTCCAGGGCTATGCCCGCCGCGACCTGGCCCTGAACCGCATGGTCGCCTTCGGCGCCGACGCGTTCTACGAGGATGAGTGCTTCATTTTGAACCTGCGCACCTACAAGCGGTATACGTCGTTCAACAACGACAACGGCTCGACCACGGTGCTGCTGCTGTTCACGCTGAAGACGATCGGCGAGTTCGGGTATCGGGTACACTAGGACACGCCCGGCGGCCCCCTGGCGGGGCGGCCGGGCATCGTCTAGGTCTTCTGTGTTTGTTCGCGTGTTTCACGCCCTTGGGCCGGTGGCCTCGGGCGATCAGGGCTGGGAGAAATCTTGTATGTCGCCTGCCACTACCGCGTTGCGTCGTGTCGCATCCGGCTTGCTTGCGGCCGCGGTCGTCGCCGCGGTCTTCTCGCCGGTGCTGGCGGCCCCGCCCGCGCCCAGGCGCGAAGCCCCCAGGCCCGACGCCCCCAGGCCGGACGCGGCGAAGCCGGAACCGGGCAGCCCCGGCGCGCCGGCCGCACCGCTGCCAGGCGAACGGATCGTCGCCATCGTCAACACCGACGTGATCACCAACGGCGACATCAACAACCGCGCTCGGCTGTTCGCGCTGTCGACCGGCATGCCGATCTCGGGCCCGATGCTGGACCGGCTGAAGCCGCAGATCGTGCGCCAGCTGATCGACGAACGGCTGCGCATGCAGGAAGCGCAGCGGCGCAAGATCGTCATCCCCGATCAGGCCATCGCCGCCTCGATCCGCGATATCGAACAGCGCAACAACATGCCGCCCGGCGCGCTGCGCCAGCGCCTGTCGGTGGACGGCATCGGCCAGCGCACGCTGGTCAGCCAGATCCGCGCGCAGCTGGCCTGGACGCAGGTGCTGCGTGAACAGCTGGGCGACCGGCTGAACGTCTCGGACGCCGATATCGAGGAGCAGATGCGCCTGCAGAACGCCCTGGTCGGCAAGACCGAGTTCCGGATCGGCGAGATCTTCATCCCGATCGACGATCCCGCCCACAGCGCCGACGCGCAGCGCTTCGCCGAGACCGTGATCACCGAGCTGCGCTCGGGCGCGCCGTTCTCGATCGTGGCCGCGCAGTTCAGCCAGGCGGCCGGCGCGCTGGAAGGCGGCGATGCCGGATGGGTGCAGCTGTCCCAGCTGGACCCCGCGGTCGGGGCGCTGGTGACGCAGATGCCGCCGGGCGCGATCAGCAACCCGGTCAAGGTGCCGGGCGGGTTTTCGATCGTGACGCTGTTCGGCAAGCGGGAGATCGGCCGGGAAATGGCCACCGCGGTCAGCCTGCGCCAGGTGTTCCTGCCGTTCACCCAGCCGCTGAACCCGCAGGCGCCGACCGACCAGCAGCGCCAGACGCTGGAGAAGGCCCGCGGCATCGCCGCCAGCGCCCGCGGTTGCGAGCAGATGGAGGAGATCGCGAAGGCCAACAACTCCCCCCGTCCGCCGGATCCCGGCGAGACCCGGCTGGAAGGTGTCAGCCCGCCGCAATTCCGCCAGATGCTGGCCACCATCCCGCTGGGCAAGGCAACCGAGCCGCTGGTCAGCCCGGACGGCATCGCGGTGATGATGGTCTGCTCGCGTGAGCAGAAGAACATGGGCACCATGTCGAAGCAGGACATCCAGCGCTATCTGATCAATGAACGTGTGGAGCTGCTGTCGCGCCAGGTGCTGCGCGATTTGCGTCGGCAGGCGACCATCGAGATGCGGGGCATCTGACGAACGCGGACATGACCGGGACGCTGCCGCCGCTGCGTGACGTCATTGCCCGCCACGGCCTGAACGCGCGGCGCTCGCTGGGCCAGCACTTCCTGCTGGACGGCAACCTGACCGGGCGCATCGTGCGCGAGGCCGGCGTGCTGTCCGGGCGCCACGTGATCGAGATCGGCCCCGGCCCCGGCGGGCTGACGCGGCCGCTGCTGGCCAGCGACGCCGCCGAGGTGACGGTGATCGAACTCGATCGCCGCGCCGTGGGCGCCATGGCCGAGCTGGCCGCGGCAGTGGGTGAGCGGTTGCGGGTGATCGAAGCCGACGCGATGCGGGTCGACCTGACGACGCTGGTGCCGGCGCCGCGCCAGGTGATCGCCAACCTGCCCTATAACGTCGCCTCCCCCTTGCTGGTGGGATGGCTGCGCCAGGCCGCGGCGTTCGAGCGGCTGACGCTGATGTTCCAGCAGGAAGTCGCCGAACGGATCTGTGCCGCGCCGGACACCGAGGCGTATGGCCGGCTGTCGGTGCTGTCGCAATGGATCTGCGAGGCGGATGTGGTGATGCGCCTGCCGCCCACCGCCTTCGTGCCACCGCCCAAGGTATGGTCGGCCGTGGTGGTGATGACGCCGCGGGCCGAGCAGCCGGAGCCAGCGCTGTTTGCGCGCATGGAGCGTCTGACGGCGGCGGCGTTCGGCCAGCGACGGAAGATGTTGCGCGGGTCGCTGAAGGCGCTGGGCGGCGAGGCCCTGCTGGCGCGTGCCGGGATCGCCCCGGACCGGCGGGCCGAGACGCTGTCGATCGCGGAGTTCGACCGGCTGGCGCGCTTGCTGGAGGATTGAACCGGGCCGGGACGCCGGATCTCCTCGGTCAATCGCATGATTCACCCGCTGTCACGGTTCCGCGCAGCGTGATCATGCGCTACCCCTCACGCAAGGCGGGTGCTATGGCCGGCAGACCGGAACCGGAAAGGACACCGCCATGCCCGCGCACTACGACCTGCTGATCCGCAACGGAACCTGTGTCCTGCCCTGGGGCGCCGAGGCCACCGATATCGGGGTGCGCAACGGGCGCATCATCTCGCTTGGCGTCGCCGCGGACGCCACCGCCGAGCAGACCCTGGATGCCACCGGCCTGCATGTCCTGCCCGGGCTGATCGACCCCCATGTCCATTTCCGCGACCCCGGCGACCCGACCGTCGAATCCATCCCCACCGGATCGCGCGGCGCCATCCTGGGCGGGCTGACCGCGGTGTTCGACATGCCGAACACCGATCCGTCCATGGTCGACGCCGCCGGCATGGCCTGGAAGCGCGACTATGTCGAACGCGTGTCCTGGTGCGACATGGGCATCTATGTCGGCGGCACCAAGACCAACATCCCCGAGCTCGGCAATCTCGAACTGACCTGCGGCTGCTGCGGGATCAAGATCTTCGCCGGGTCTTCGACCGGCAACCTGATGGTCGAGGACGACGAGCATCTGGAGAAGGTGATGCGGTCCGGCCGCCGGCGCATCGCCTTCCATTCCGAGGACGAGTACCGCCTGCAGGCCCGCAAGCCCAACTACAAGGTGGGTGACCCGTATGCGTCGCACATGGACTGGCGCGACGAGGAATGCGCCTTCCTGGGCACCCGTCGCCTGATGGCCCTGGCGCGCAAGACCGGACGGCCGGCGCATATCCTGCACGTCTCCACCCGGCAGGAATTCGATTACCTGAAGGACTATCGCGACGTCGTCACCGCCGAGGTGCTGGTCAACCACCTGACCCAGGCGGCGCCGGAATGCTATGAAAAACTGGGCGGTTTCGCGGTGATGAACCCGCCGATCCGCGGCCGGGAGCATATGGAGGCGGCCTGGCGGGCGGTGAATGACGGGTTCGTCGACACCATCGGGTCGGACCACGCCCCGCATGCGCGGGACAAGAAGATGCTGCCCTGGCCGAACTGCGCCTCGGGCCTGACCGGGGTGCAGACGCTGGTCCCGGTCATGCTGAACCACGTCAACGCCGGGCGGCTGTCGCTGACGCGCATGGTGGACCTGATGTCAGCCGGCCCGGCGCGGGTATACGGGGCGGTCGGCAAGGGCCGGCTGGCGGCGGGCTATGACGCCGACTTCACCCTGGTGGACATGAAGAAGCGGCGCCGGATCGAGGAATCCTGGATCGTCTGCCCCGCCGGCTGGACCCCGTTCGACGGCATGGACATCACCGGCTGGCCGGTCGGCACCATCATCCGCGGCAAGGTGGTGATGCGCGACGACGAGGTGATCGGCGAACCGTCGGGCAAGCTGGTCCGGTTCCTGGGCTGAACGCCGCGCCGGCCGGCCCGGTCAGAACGGCCAGGTCCGCGTCCGATTCGCCTCCTGCTCCGGCGTCAATGTCATCGGCCCCGCCGCCACCTGCGGCGGATGGTCGGGCAGCGAGGCCGGATCCTGCCAGCAATCCACCACGCCCAGGCTGCGGGTGCAGTAGACGGGCGGCGCGGGCGGCGGTTCCACCGGGCGGCAATAGGTCTGCCCCTTCTCCAGCCGCACCAGCGAACAATCCTTGCCGGTGACGGTCGAATACACCGCGTCGAACGGGGTGCGCCCGATCACCGCGACGCTGCCGATGGTGACGCCGCCGACCAGCGTCACCCAGGCCTCGGGCGTCAGGCCGCAGCCGGTCAGGAGAATCAGCGGAAGCAAACGCCATGGCATGGCGCCATGGTGCGCCAAACAGGTTAACCAGTCCTTTATGGGCCAGGCGGGGCAACGTTCCGGTTTGCCCATGCCGCCCGCCGCCGCTATGGTCCGCCCCCGCCTGCACGCCCTTTTGAACGACGGAACCAAGAGAATCACGTGGTCGACATTTTCGACGAGGTTGACGAAGAACTTCGGGCCGAGAAGGCAAAGAACCTGCTCACCCGCTATGGCGGCGTCATCTTTGGCGCCTGCCTGCTCGTCGTCGCCGCCACGGCCGGCTGGCAGGGATGGCGATATTGGCAGGCGCGCCAGGACATGGCCGCCGCTGGCGCCTATGTCGCCGCCATGACCACCGCCGAAGCCGCGCCCGCCGCCAACCCGGCGGCCCGGTCTGCCGCCGCCGCGGCATACGACCCGGTGATCCAGGCTGCGCCCGACGGGTACCGCACCCTCGCCCGCCTGCAGGCCGCCGGCCTGAAGGCCGAGGCCGGCGACCTGGCCGGCGCCACCGCGCTGTGGAACCAGGTTGCCACCGATTCCGAGGCTGATCCGCTGCTGCGCGACCTGGCCAGCCTGCTATGGGCCAGCCGCCAGATCGACAGCGCCGACCCCGCCCTGCTGGAAGCCCGGCTGAAGCCGCTGGCCGCGCCGGGCAACGCGTGGCGGGCGCTGGCACAGGAACAGCTCGCGCTGCTGGACCTGCGGCAGGGCCGCAAGGAAGAAGCCCGGACCGCGTTCCGCAAACTGTCGCAGGACGTCACCGCACCCGGTGGCGTGCGCGGGCGTGCCGGCGTGCTGGCGGGGCAGTTGGGCGGATGATGAACCAGACGAGAACGAAAGGCCGCCGGCGTGTCAGGTAAACGTGAGATGACCTCAAGCAGCCGATCCCTCTCGCGGCGAGCCGCCCTGTTCGCGCCCCTGGCGCTGACCGGGTGCGGGCTGTGGGATGACTGGTTCGGCACCAAGAAGACACCCCTGCCCGGCAAGCGCGAACCGATCATGGCCGAGCGGCGCGACCTGACGGTGGCCGAGAGCGGCGGCAAGGTCGTGCTGCCCCAGGCGGTGCGCAATGCCGGCTGGCCGCAGCCCGGCGGCAACCCCGCCCACATGATGGGCCATCTGCAGGCGAACGAGGCGCTGACCGAAATCTGGCGGTCCGATATCGGCGCCGGCGGCGGCTATCGCCGCAAGATCCTGGCGCAGCCGGTGGTCGATGACGGGGTCGTCTACACCATGGACTCGGATGCCAACGTCTCGGCCTTCGACCTGAACACCGGCGGGCGGCGCTGGCGCGTCGACACCAAGAACGATGACGCCGACAGCAGCAATGTCGGCGGCGGCATCGCGGTGGACCAGGGCACGGTCTATGCCGCCAACGGCCTGGGCGACCTGGTCGCGCTGAACGCCGCCGACGGCAAGGTCCGCTGGCGGTCCGAGATCGGCGCGCCCACCCGATCATCCCCCACCGTGGCCGAGGGCCGCATCTTCCTGACCACGGTCGAGGATCGGGTCGTCGCCTTCTCGGCCACCGACGGCAACACGCTGTGGAGCTTCCGCTCCGCCACCGCCTCGACCTCGATGCTGGGCCGCCCGGCGCCGGCCTATTCCCGCGGCCTGGTGGTGGCCGGGCTGGGCTCGGGCGAGCTGGTCACGCTGCGGGCCGATACCGGTCGCGTCGCCTGGACCGATGGCCTGGGTGGCAGCCGGGGCCGAGCGTCTTCGGCGGATCTGCTGTCGATCCGCGGGGCGCCGGTGATCAATGAGGGCCGGGTCTTCGCGATCGGCCTGGGCGGGCTGGCGGCGGGCATCGACCTGCCGACCGGGCGCCGCCTGTGGCAACGCCAGGTCGCCGGCGCCGACACGCCCGCCGCGGCGGGGGATTGGGTGTTCCTGGTCTCGACCGATCAGGAAATCATGGCGCTGAACGCCAATGACGGGCGGGTGGCCTGGATCACCCCGCTGCCGCGCTGGGAAAACCCCGAGAAGAAGAAGGACCCGCTGACCTGGTTCGGCCCGCTGCTGGTCAGCGATCGCCTGATCGTGACGGGCACCAGCGAGGAAGCCCTCGCCGTCAGCCCCTATACCGGCCAGCTGCTCGGCCGCCAGCGCCTGTCGGGCGCCGCGTCACCCGTCTCGCCCGTGGTTGCGAACGGCATCGTGCTGATCGTGACCGACGATGGGCGGCTGGCCGCGTTGCGCTAGGGCGGCGATCCCGGATGGACATCACCCTGCCTGTCGTGGTGATCGCCGGCAGGCCCAATGTCGGCAAGTCGACCCTGTTCAACCGCCTGGCCGGGCGGCGCGCCGCGCTGGTGGCCGACACGCCGGGCGTCACGCGCGACCGCAAGGAAGCCGAGGCGCTGTTGCGCGGGCGCAGCGTGCGGCTGATCGACACCGCGGGGCTGGAGGAAGCGGCCCCGGAAACCCTGGCCGGACGCATGCGGGCCGGTGCCGCGCGGGCGGTGGACCAGGCCGACCTGGTGCTGTTCGTGATCGATGCCCGCGCCGGGCTGACGCCCACCGACCGCCATTTCGCCCAATGGCTGCGCCGCACCGGCCGCACGGTCCTGCTGGTCGCCAACAAGGCGGAAGGCCGCGCCTCCGCCTCCTCGATCCTGGACGCGTACGAACTCGGCCTCGGCGAACCGATCGGGGTCTCGGCCGAACATGGCGAGGGCATCGCGCACCTGATGTCCGAGATCGCCGACGCCCTGCCGCCCCCCGCGCCGCCAGCCGAGACCGAGGAGACCGATCCGATCCTGAAGCTGGCCATCGTCGGGCGGCCCAACGCCGGCAAGTCCACGCTGATGAACCGGCTGCTGAACGAGGAACGGATGATCACCGGCCCCGAGCCCGGGCTGACCCGTGATTCGATCGCCGTGCTGCTGACCGATCCCGATGGCCATCGCTATGAGCTGGTGGATACCGCGGGGCTGCGCCGGCGCGCCCGGGTCGAGGAGGCACTGGAGAAGATGTCGGTCAGTGCCGCCATCGAGGCACTGAAGATGGCCGAGGTCGTGGTGCTGGCCATCGACGCGGTCGAGGGTCTGCACGACCAGGACCTGCAGATCGCCCGCCTGGTCGAGCGCGAGGGTCGCGCCTGCATCGTGGCGCTGAACAAATGGGACGCGGTGGCGGATCGCAATGCCGCGCGCAAGGCGATCATGGAGCGGCTGGAGGACAGCCTGGCACAGATGCGCGGCATCCCCGTGGTGACGATCTCGGCCCTGACCGGGGCGGGCGTGGACCGGCTGCTGCCGGCGGTGCGCAAGGCGCACAAGGTGTGGAACACCCGTGTCCCCACCGGCGAGCTCAATCGCTGGTTCGAAGCTGCCCTTGCCCGCCACCAGGCCCCGCTGGTGCAGGGGCGGCGGTTGAAGCTGCGCTATATCACCCAGGCCAAGGCCCGGCCGCCGACCTTCGTGGCATTCGGCACGCGGGCGGAACAGATGCCCGAGGATTACCAGCGCTATCTGGTCAACGGGCTGCGCGAGACGTTCGACCTGCCGGGCACGCCGATCCGGCTGCAGCTGCGTGGAACGAAGAACCCGTACGCGGACGACGACGACCGGCGCTGAGCCCGCCTCGCGCCGCGCTCTATCCCATTGAACAAATCCCCCGATGATGCCTGGATACGGGCAACAGCAGACAGGGGAACCGCCATGACCGTCATTCTTGGCAGCGGCGAGCATCGCTACAGGGTCGAGGAAGGCTGGGGCCGGCTGCCCGACGGCTGGTCGCTGCAGGAAGTCGGCGCGGTCGGCGTCGACCGCAACGACAACGTCTATGTCTTCAACCGCGGCGAACACCCGATGATCGTGTTCGACCGCGACGGCAATTTCCTCCGCGCGTGGGGCGAGGGCATTTTCCCCCGCGCCCACGGCATCCACATGGCTGCCGACGACACGATCTTCTGCACCGATGACGGCGCGCATTGCGTGCGCAAATGCACGCTGGACGGCAAGGTGCTGATGACCCTGGGCGTGCCTGGCAAGCCGTCCGGGTTCATGAGCGGGCAGCCGTTCTGCCGCTGCACCCATACCGCCCTGTCGCCCAAGGGCGAGATCTATGTGACCGACGGGTATGGCAACGCGCAGGTCCACAAGTTCAGCCCCGACGGCAGATACCTGTCATCCTGGGGCCGCTGCGGCATCGGCGAGGGCGAGTTCAACCTGCCGCACAACATCCATTGCGACGCCGATGGCTGGGTCTATGTCGCGGACCGGGAGAATCACCGCATCCAGGTCTTCGACGGCAACGGCAGGTTCGAGACGTCGTGGAACACCGTCGTGCACCGGCCCAGCGCGCTGTTCATGACGTCGGGCGCCTGCCCGCTGTGCTTCGTCGGCGAGGTCGGGCCCTATCTGGGATCGAACCGCGGCTTTCCCAACCTCGGCCCGCGGGTCAGCATCCTGTCCGCCACCGGCACAGTGCTGGCACGCCTGGGGTTCGAGGAGAACGCCCACGGCCAGGCGCCGGGGCAGTTCATGTCGCCGCACGGCATCACCGTCGATTCGCGCGGGGACATCTATGTGGGCGAGGTTTCGATCGCGTCCTGGCCATCGCTGTTTCCCGGCCAGCCACGACCCGATACCCTGCGCTGCCTGCAGAAGCTGGTGAAGGTCTGACCGGTCGTGCACGACGTCCTGGTCCGCCCCGACACCATCATCGGCGGCACCGCATGGGGACATCCATCATGACACACGTGGAGCATAGCCGATGACCACACCCCATGGACCGCTGCAGGGCGTGCGGGTCGTCGCGTGCTCCACCGCGCAGGCCGGCACCGTGCCATACATGCTGATGGCCGATCTCGGTGCCGAGGTCATCAAGATCGAGGTGCCCGACGGGGGCGACACCTCCCGCGGGACGAGCGTGCTGCCGGGGATGCCCAGCACCTATTTCGAGACCAATAATCGCGGCGTGCGCAGCGTGACGCTGAACCTCAAGACCGAGGAGGCGCGCGCCATCCTGCGCCGGCTGGTGGCCAAGGCTGACATCTTCGGCCAGAACTTCCGCCCCGGCGCGGCCGAGAAGAACGGTTTCGGGTATGAGGACCTGC
>CAYZKM010000111.1:0-10832 GCA_964478525.1 uncultured Bifidobacterium sp. | reverse complement strand
CATAATCCCTTGGTCGGCGGTTCAAATCCGTCCGCCGCTACCATCCTCTCAATGGGTTAAAGGCTTCCGCCTGTGGTGGTGGGCACGCTTGGTGCATCACGCCAGGCACAGGCTGTCTTTGCGACCCGCGGCAGACGGTTCCGGACACAAACCTGGGCGGGGCCACATTTCAACGTTGCCAGCAGGCCAGCGACGACATATATTGTCGTCAAGCTGAATCGGGCGTTCTAGTTATCCGCACGGTTCGGTCTTACAGGAGGGCGCCCGCGGGCGCCCTTTTTATTTGGAGGCTAGCGTCCACAATGAACCGATCGGCAGTCTTCGTCGATGCCGGCTACCTCTTTGCGGCGGGAAGCGCCCTGCTTGCGGGCAGCAAGCAGGCACGGCACCTGATCAGCATTCATGAAAATGCGGCTGTCTTGGTAATCGGTGCGCATTGGACCGACTACCAGCAAATTCCCAAGCTGCTGGACGGGCGATTGCTTGCATCCACTCGTGAACGGCTGCATCGGAACCTTGCAGGGCAGGAGCGTTCGGAGATGCGTACTGCCTTTCTGAATGCTGCACGCCGACGACATCCAAGCGGCTTTTGACTGGCTGAGCCTTCCTTCGATCCAGAACTACCGCGGGTTGGCCGGGTGGGGGACGAACCGGCGAGCAGGCCGCGCGGCGCAATAATCTGTGTGCGCGTCGGAATCGCGTTGCGCCGGCCGCGCCCGTGCGCCACATGACCGCCGCCACCTCCTGCAAAGGGATGAAACACCATGCGCCGTCGCGACCTTCTGAAAGCCACGCCCGTCCTTGCGTCCGCATCCCTGGCGGCGCCCGCGCTGGCGCAGGCGCAGAAGCCGCTGCGCTTCATCCCGCAGGCCAACCTGACCGTGCTGGACCCGATCTGGACCACGGCAGTGATCACCTACAACCACGCCTACATGGTCTACGACAAGCTGTATGGCTATGACGGCGCCGGCAGCCTGAAGCCGCAGATGTGCGAGGGCCATGAGATCTCCTCGGACGCCCTGACGTGGACCTTCACCCTGCGCGAGGGGCTGATGTTCCACGACAGGGAGAAGGTGCGCGCGCAGGATTGCGTGCCCTCGATCCTGCGCTGGGGATCGCGCGATTCGTTCGGCCAGCATTTGATGCGCTATATCAACGAGATCGTGGCGCTGGACGACAGGCGCTTCCAGATCCGGCTGAAGCGCCCCTGCCCGCAGCTGCTGTTCGGCTTCGGCGCGCGCCAGTGCTTCATCATGCCCGAACGCTTCGCCGTCCGCCCGGGCACCGAGCAGATCACCGACCCGACCGGGTCCGGACCGTACCGGTTCCTGAAGGACGAATGGGTTTCGGGCGCGCGGGCGGCCTATGCGAAGTTCGACGGCTATGTCCCACGCCAGGAACCGCCGGCGTTCTTCGCGGGCGGCAAGGTCGCGCATTTCGATCGCGTGGAATGGACCGTGCAGCCCGATCCTGCGACCGCGGCGGCGGCGCTGCAGAAGGGCGAGGTCGACTGGCTGGAGCAGCCGCTGATCGATCTGTGCCCGATGCTGGCGAAGTCGCCCGGCGTCTATACAAAGGTCGTCGATCCCGGCGGATGGCTGATGTTCATGGTGATCAACCACCTGAACCCGCCGTTCGACAATCTGAAGGTGCGCCAGGCGATCGTCACCGCGCTGGACCAGCAGACGTTCGCCGAGGCCGGTGTGGGCGACATGAAGGAGCTTGCCATCGTTCCCACCGGGCTGTTCGCGCCCACCATGCCGATGGCCAACACCGCCGGGCTGGAGCGCGTCACCGGGCCGCGCAACATTGCCCTGGCCAGGCAGATGATCGCCGAATCCGGCTACAAGGGCGAGCCGGTCATGATCATGTCGCCGAGTGATCTGCCGACGCTGTCGACGATGTCGGAAGTGGCGCGGGATCTGTTCCAGAGCATCGGGCTGAAGGTTGATCTGCAGGTGATGGACTGGGGCAGCGTGGTGACCCGCCGAGCGAACCAGAATCCGCTGGACCAGGGCGGGTGGGGCGCGTTCATCACGATCATGAGCCCGCTGACCGCGGCCAACCCGGGCAGCATGCTGCCGCTGCGCGGCATGGGGCGGAAGGGCTGGTTCGGCTGGCCGACCGATCCGCGTCTGGAGGAGTTGCGCGAGGCCTGGTTCGACGCGCCCGACATCGCCGCGCAGAAGGCGGTGGCCGAGCAGGTGCAGCGCCAGTATTTTGAAACGATACCGTTTTTGGTTCTGTGCCGGATGCGTCAGCCGATGGCGTTCCGCAGCGACATCAAGGACGTGGTGTCGGCCTCGTTCCCGGTGTTCTGGGGCATCCGCCGGGGCTGATCATTCGTCGTCGTCCCTCGGCCAGGGGCGACGGCCTTCCTTGTAGCCGTTCTGCTCGAAATGCCGTTGCGCGGATTCGACGATCCCGTCGCGTACCGCGCGCGCGACCTCGGGGTATTCGGCCAGGTACCAGGTTTCATCGACGACGATCGGCGATGGCCACCTGCCCTCGAAATATCCGCTGGTGATGAAATGGTCGCGCGCCGATTTCGTCCGGCCGCTGCGGATGGCGCCGGCCACATCGGGATACCGTTGTAGATACCATGACTCGTCGACAGGGATGTGCCGCAGCAGGGCGCGCAGCATGGCACGCATTTCTTCATGAGGCATCGCGACGTACGATTGCCCCCTGATCTGCGTGATATTCATATGCGTTTGGCATTTCGCAAAAGGGGGCAGGTATTTCATCAGGTTATCCGACCACGACGCCGCCATGATGCACACCGGTGACGGTGCTTGCAACCGCTCTGTGTCACAACGTTTCGTTGTCGTTGCGTTATCGATCGGTTCACGCCACCATGTCCCGAACGGACCCGATCAACCGCGCCCGCACACGCTCAGCGTCGCCGTCACATACCCGCGCAGGTCACTCGGCTCCACCGCCAGTTTCAGCTCGACATTGTTGATCGCGATCGACTGGCGCACCGGCAGGCCGGTCACCTTGATCGGCTGGGCCGACCACACGCGCAAGATCGTCACCGTCGAGGCCTTCAGCAGGTCCTCGGACGTCGTCGGCGCCGAGGCAGAGACCGTGATCAGCCCCTCCAGGAAGGACACGCCTTCCTCGTTCGCCTGCCCGGCGGGCTGGATGGCGAAGCGCTTGAGCATGAAACGCCCCTCGCACGGCCTGGCATTCTCCGCCTCGCGCAGCACCTGCGCCAGGCGCTCGTCGCGCACGCCAGCGCCCAGCCGTTCCCGCAGCAGGGTCACGAGACCGGCGAGGCCGCCCGAGGGCACATCGGACTCATAGCGGCGCCGGATCACCTCGGCCCCCTGGCGCGACTGCGAGAGGTCCATGCGCAGGCGGTCATTCTCCATCCGCAGCGTTTCCAGCTGCGCGCTCAGGCGGCGGATATCGGCCTCCAGCGCCGTCACCTCCGAGCGGGCGAGCATCGATCCGCTCTGGTACGACGAATAGCCGATGGCGCCGAACACCCCGGCCGCGGCCAGCCACAATGCCGCGCGGGTCATCAGCTTCCGGCGCTGCCGGTTGCGTTGTCGGCTCAGTCCGCTTCTGTAGGCCATCCGGGGCTCTGCTGGGTCTTTCGTGTGTCTTGGACGCCGCGCACCATGCGGGCGGGACAGGCAAGTCGCAAGACTGGCGCGGCGCGTCAACCGGGGGGCCGGATTTCGCCCGCCAGGCCGGGGCGGGATGTCCGAAATTTCATGTCCCGGACGGCGCATCGTGGTCCCGTGCTTGCATGGACAGGACATGGTCCCGCGCCTGCATGGGCGGGACCGGCCATCTCAGGGGATCGTCGCCGTGACCGAGCCGCATTTCATGACCATCGCCCAGGCCTCCCAGGCCATTCGCGCCAGGACGCTGTCGCCGGTCGAACTGACCCAGGCGTTCCTGGCGCGGATCAAGGCATTGGACGGGCAGTTGAACAGCCACCTGCTGGTGACCGAGGACAGCGCGCTGGCCAGCGCGAGACAGGCCGAGGCCGAGATCATGGCAGGCAACTGGAAAGGCCGGCTGCACGGCATCCCGATCGGGCTGAAGGATATCTACAACACCGCCGGCGTGGCCACGACGGGGCATTCCGCCCTGTTCCGGGATCATGTGCCCACCGAGGACGCGTTCACCGTCAGGCTGCTGCGCGACGCGGGGGCGGTGTTCACCGGCAAGCTGTCGACCTGGGAATTCGCGATCGGCGGCACATCCTTCGACCTGCCCTGGCCACCGGCGCGCAACCCCTGGGACCTGGCGCTGGATCCCTCGGGATCCTCCTCGGGCTCGGGTGCCGCGGTGGCGGCGGGGCTGTGCATGGGGGCGATGGGCACGGATACCGGCGGGTCGATCCGCGGCCCGGCCGCCTGGTGCGGCATCGCCGGGCTGAAGCCGACCTACGGGCTGCTCAGCCGCCGGGGCATCCTGCCGCTGTCGTTCTCGCTGGATCACGCCGGGCCGATGTGCTGGACGTCCGAGGACTGCGCGCTGATGATGGATGTGCTGGCCAGGCACGATCCGCTGGACGCGGCGTGCGCCAATGTGGGCACGCCGGATTTCGCCGGTTCGCTGGGCGGCGGGATTTCCGGGCTGCGGGTGGGGGTGGTGCGGCACTTCTTCGAAACCGACCTGCGGACCGACCCCGAGACCATCGCCGCGCTGGACACCACGCTGATGGTGATGCGCGAGATGGGTGCGTCGGTGACCGATGTGACGCTGTCGCCGTTCGGTGTCTACGCCGATGCCGGCAGCCTGATCTCGCGGACCGAGGCTTTCGCCTTCCACCAGGACTGGCTGCGCAAGACGCCCGAGAAATATGGCGCCTATGGCCGCCAGCGGCTGATGGCCGGGGCGTTCATCGCCGCTGCCGACTATGTGAACGCGCAGCGCCAGCGTGCCAGGCTGGTGGCCGAGATGGCCGCGGTGATGCGCACCGTCGATGTCGTGGTGTTCCCCACCGCGCGGTCGCCGGCGCGTCCGATCGGCGAGGATTCGATGGTCTCGGGCTTCCAGCCCTTCTTCAACCGCGCCTTCAACGTGACCGGGAATCCCGCTCTGTCGATCTGCAACGGCTTCAGCGCGACGGGGCTGCCGCTGTCGCTGCAGATCGGCGGCCGCCCGTTCGAGGATGCCCTGGTCCTGAAAGTCGGCGATGCGCTGGAACGCGCGCTTGGCACCCGCGACCGCCGCCCCGGCTTCGCCTGCTGAAGACGGCAACGGCCCGTGGCGGGCGCCACGGGCCGCTGGATCGCAAGGCCGGTCGGTCAGGTCATCGTGATCTGCGTGAAGTCCTGGTACCAGCTCTGTGCCGGCTTGAAGCCCGTCACCTTCTTCGACATCGCGCGCGGATTGAGATCGTGCACGATGAACAGCCACGGCGCCTCGTCGACGATGATCGCATGCGCCTTCTGCAGCAGCGCGAGCTGTTCGGTTGCGCTGAACGTGGCCTGCGCCTTCTTCAGCAGATCGGTCGCCTCGGCGTTGTCCCAATGCCCCCAGTTGTAGTTGGTGGGAGAGAAGCTGTCCCTGGCATAGTAGCGGAACATCGATGACGGATCGGTGAAGCTGAGGCTGATGTTGATCCCGTCGACGCCGTGCGACTGCGGTGCCTTGGGATCGTTGCGGATCGCAACCAGCATGGTGCCCCATTCGACGACGTCGAATTCCACATCGATGCCGACGGCCTTGAAGTTCTGCTGCATGAACTCGTTCATCGGGATCGGCAGCATCTGCCCCGACCCGGACGTCGAGATCATGATCTTCGCCTTCACCGGCTTGCCCGGCCCATAGCCGGCTTCCTTCAGCAGGGCCCTGGCCTTGTCCGGATCATAGGTGTAACGGTTCTTCGGCGTGCCGAAGACCGGGCTGTCGGGCGGATACAGCCCCATCGCCGGCCTGGCGATGCCGTTCAGCATCTTGCACATGCCTTCGCGGTCGACGGCATAGTTCAGTGCCTGGCGCACCCGCACATCCTTGAACGGAGAGCTGTCGGAACAGTTCAGCGCGTACGGGTAGGTATGCGGATAGGGCCACAGGCTGATGTTCAGGCCTGCCTGTTTCAGCGAAGGGATGGAATCGGGTGGCGGGACCTCGATCCAATCGACCTGGCCCGAGCGCAGGGCGGCGACGCGGGTGGTGGGCTCGGGCATCGGGTAGACGACCAGCTTGTCCAGCCTGGGGATGCGCGCCTTGTCCCAGTACGCCTCGTTGCGCGACATCTCGGCATACTGGCCCGCCACCACCTTGGTGATCCTGAACGGGCCGGTGCCGGACGGCTTCCTGGCGAATTCCGCCCAGGTCTTGCCGGCGGCTTCCCACTGCGTGGGGCTGGCGATCAGCAGGCGGGTCAGCAGGTAGGGCAGGAAGCTGAACGGATATCTGGTTGTCAGGACGATCGTCTTGTCGTCGGCCTTCTCGAACCGATCGATCATCGAGACGGTGGCGCGCACGATCGGCGAGGCGGTGGCGTCGTATTGCGGCGACTTGTCATCATAGACGCGCCCGAAATTCCAGATCACCGAGTCCGCGGTGAAGTCCGACCCATCGTGGAACGTCACGCCCTGGCGCACATCGCAGATCCAGCGCAGCGGGTTGCCTTCGTCGATGCGCCATCCGGTGAACAGGCCGGGCGTGATATCGGCCAGCACCTCGGTATGGCCGAAATCCCAGTTGATGACGGAATCATAGGCCGGATAGCCGAGGAAGCGGAAGCCCTCGCCACCATTGTTGGGAATGCCGTGCGTGGTGGGCAGATCGGCCGCGGTCATGCCGATGCGCAGGATTTGCGGCGGCGCGGCGTAACCCTGGCCGGGCAGTACGGGGGCGGCGGCGGCGGCGGCCGCGGCTGCGACGAAGCCACGTCGGGAAATCATCGGTTCATCCAATCATCAGCAAGCATTTGAACGGGCGCGAAGCCGGGCGTGGCGGCTTCGCGTGTCGGATGGTGCAAGCGCTATGCCATCGCCGGCGCCTTCGCGGCCGCCACGGCGGGCGCGTTGGTTATGATTGAAACCATCGTCTCGGTATCGACGACGTCGCAGAACGTGTGCGCCATGGCCGACAGCGTCGCGTTGTGTTCGTCATCGGTGAACGATGCATTGCCGTCGGCGATGAAGAACACCTTGTAGTTCAGCATCATCGCGTCGCGCGCGGTCGATTCGCAGCAGACCTGCGTGGCGGTGCCGGTGACGATCAGCGTATCGACGCCGCGCGCCTGCAGGATCGCGTGCAGGTCGGACGCACCGGGTGCGAAGGCGCCGAACCGGCGCTTGGGCACCGCCAGGTCCTGGGGGCGGACATCGAGGCCTGGCCACAGCGCGTGGCCGTCCGACCCCGGGGTGAACGCCGCGATCATGCGCGCCCGCCGCGCCGGGGAGCAGAAATGGTCGAAGAAGGTGGACCAGGTCTGGACGGCGGTCTGGTCGAAGGTGTTCTGGATATAGACGACCAGCCCGCCGGCCTCGCGCAGCGCGGCCGAGATGCGGTTGACGTTGGGGACGATGTCGCGGGCGTGTCCGATTTCGGCGACCTGTCCGGGGGCCATGAAGCCGTTCTGCAGATCGACCACAATATGAGCAGTTCGCCCAATATCTATGCCGTCGAACACGCGGATGCCGCCGCGCCGTTCGGTTGCGCGCTGGATTACCACGGGATTGAGGGCGGGTTTGTGCATCGTCGCCATCCTTCTATGCCTGTTTATACATCACACAAGATCTCAACGCCTCGATTATGACCCAATTAACCTCATATGCATATCAATTATACTGATACACCGGCGAAGCCTGTTGACGCTGCGTTAATGGTAGGCAATCATGTTGCATTGCAGCAATCCGCCGCCGCAGGAGCCGCAAACCATGCTCGTGTTCGCCATCAGACGCCTGCTTCAGGCCATCCCCATCCTGCTGGGCGTCTCGCTCGTCGTCTTCGGCCTGGTCCATATCGTGCCAGGAAACCCCATCGACATGCTGATGCCGCCCGAAGCCTCGCCCGAGGTCATCGCGCAGATGAAAGCCGCCTTCGGCTTCGACAAGCCGTTGCACATCCAGTACCTGCTGTGGCTGGTCCGCGCGATGCAGGGCGATTTCGGCCTGTCGGTCTTCAACGCCACCCCGGTGATGGGCCAATTGATGGCCGCCCTGTCGAACACCTTCATCCTGGCGATCCTGGGCGCCGCGCTGGGCTTCACCCTGGGCATCACCTTCGGGATGATATCGGCGCTGTACCACGGAAGCTGGCCCGACAAGGTCTTCTCCGCCCTGGCCACGACCGGGGTGTCGCTGCCGCATTACTGGTGCGCCATCGTCCTGGTGCTGGCCTTCGCCGTGCTGAACGATTTCCTGCCCGCGCAGGGCATGGGTGACGATTCGCTGCCGATCTACCAGCGCCTGGAACACCTGGTCCTGCCGGTCGTCACGCTGTCGCTGATACCGATGGGTGTCATCGGGCGGCTGGTGCGCGCAACGGTGCTGGAGATCCTGGGCCAGGACTTCGTCGGCGCGCTGGGCGCCAAGGGCCTGACCCGCTGGCCGGTCATCCGCCATATCTGCCGCAACGCCGCCCCGCCGGTCCTGGCGGTGATGGGCCTGCAGTTCGGCTACCTGCTGGGCGGGTCGATCCTGGTCGAGACCGTGTTCAACTGGCCCGGCTCGGGCAACCTGCTGAACCTCGCGATCTTCCGCCGCGACATCCCCGTGCTGCAGGCCACCATCCTCGTGCTGGCCAGCTTCTTCGTCATGCTCAACCTGCTGGTGGACATCGCCCAGGCGGCGATCGATCCGCGCATCAGGCGTTGAACGGGAAACCCATCATGTCCGACGCGACACTCGACTTCCGTAACCACACGATCACCGTCGCCGACGCGCCGGCCAATCCCGCGCCCGGCTACTGGAAATCGGTCGGCCAGCGCCTGGTCCGCGACAAGGTGACCGTGGCCGTCACGCTGGTGCTGCTGGGCATCCTGTTCATCACCATCGGCGCGCCCCTGGTCACCACCGGCGATCCCTATACCGGCGGCATCATGACCCGGCTGAAACCCATCGGCACGCCCGGCCACTGGCTGGGCACCGACGAGACCGGACGCGACCTGTGGACCCGCATCTGCTACGGCGGGCGGCTGTCGCTGCTGGCGGCGATCCTGCCGGTCACCTTCGCGCTGATCGTCGGCGGGTTCCTGGGCATCTTCGCCGGCTATGTCAGCGGCATCGTCGGCAACATCATCATGCGCGTGATGGATGTGTTCTACGCCTTCCCCTCGATCCTGCTGGCCATCGCGATCTGCGGCATCCTGGGCAACGGCCTGCGCAACTCCATCCTGGCCCTGTCGATCGTGTTCATCCCGCCCTTGGTGCGTGTATCGGAAACCGTCACCACACAGGCCAGGCAGCTCGACTTCGTGGAGGCGGCGCGGGCATCCGGCACCACCACGCTGCAGATCATCCGCCACCACGTGCTGGCCAACGTGCTGGGCCAGATCCTGGTCTACGCCACCTCCCTGATCAGCGTGTCGATCATCCTCTCGGCCGGCCTGTCCTTCCTCGGCCTCGGCGTCACCCCACCCGAGCCGGAATGGGGGCTGATGCTGAACTCCCTGCGCCAGGCGATCTATGTGCAGCCCTATGTCGCCGCCCTGCCCGGCCTGATGATCTTCATCACCTCGATGTGTTTCAACCTGATGAGCGACGGTTTCCGCAGCGCCATGGATGTAAGGCTGAACAAATGAGCGCCGCGATCTCCCTTCCCCCCACGACCGTCTCCCCTGCCCTGCCGGTCGACCCGCGCGACCGCGGCGGTCCGGCGCAGCCGCTGCTGATGGTGGAAAGCCTGCGCAAGCATTTCCCGGTCCGCGGCGGGCTGCTGAACCGCCGGATCGCCACGGTGCAGGCGGTGGACGACGTCTCCTTCTCGGTCCGCAAGGGCGAGACGCTGGGCATCGTCGGTGAATCCGGCTGCGGCAAGTCCACCACCGCTCGGCTGCTGATGCGGCTGATGGAACCCGACGCCGGGGTCGTCACCTTCGACGGCGACACGGTCGGCGCCCCGCGCGGCATCACGGTGAACGAGATGCGCCGCCAGATGCAGATGGTGTTCCAGGACAGCTATTCATCGCTGAACCCGCGCATGACGGTGGCCGAGAGCATCGCCTATGCCCCGCGCATGCATGGCCTGGCCGGGCGGGACGCCTATGACCGCGCCGAGACCCTGCTGGGCCAGGTCGGGCTGAATCCGCGCACCTATGCCCGCCGCTATCCGCATGAATTGTCGGGCGGGCAGCGCCAGCGCGTGAACATCGCCCGGGCATTGGCGCTGGAGCCGCGCCTGGTGATCCTGGACGAGGCCGTCGCCGCGCTGGACAAGTCGGTCGAGGCGCAGGTGCTGAACCTGCTGGGCGAACTGAAGCAGCGCTTCAACCTGACCTATCTGTTCATCAGCCACGACCTGAACGTCGTCGAGTATATCAGCGACCGTGTGATGGTGATGTATCTGGGCCGGGTCGTTGAAACCGGACCGGTGGGTGCGATCTACCATCATCCGCGCCATCCCTATACGCGGGCGCTGTTCGCCTCCAAACCGACGCTGGACCCGGATCGACGCACCACGGAAATGCCGCTGACCGGCGATCCGCCCAACCCGATCAACCCGCCATCCGGCTGCCGCTTCCGCACCCGCTGCGCCTTCGCGCAGCCGGTATGCGCCGAGAAGGTGCCCGTGCTGGCTGAACCGTTCGAAGGCGCGGCGACGGGGGACCAGCCGCATCTGGTCGCCTGCCATCTGCCCGAAGCGCAGGCTGCCATGGGGGCGCATCATGCCTGATCCGATCTCGGGGG
>CAYZKM010000110.1:4248-10838 GCA_964478525.1 uncultured Bifidobacterium sp. | reverse complement strand
GGTCCGGCCCGCCGAAGCAGATATTGGTGCAGAACATGTCCGGCATCGGGATCTGGCGCACCAGCCCGCCCTCGGGCGCGATGACGCTGATCGACCCGTTCACCAGCGTGGCGACGCAGATATTGCCCCAGCCATCCACCGCCAGGCTGTCGAAGCGCTGGAACCCGCCCATGCCGGCCAGCAGCCGCCCGCCATGCGGCGACGGGAACGGCGCCTTGGCCAGCACGCCCGGCGCGAGGATGTCCCACGCCCACAGCCGGCAGGTCTCGGTTTCCGCGGCGTACAGCGTCTTCCCGTCGGGCGAGAGGCCGATCCCGTTCGGGGTCAGGATCGGATGCGCGATCTCGCGGATTTCGGACCCGTCGGCCCTGGCATAGTACAGCCCGCCCCAGTCACGGTCGCGATGGCGCGCCTTGCCCAGGTCGGTGAAGTAGAACCCGCCCAGCCCGTCGAAGACGATGTCGTTCGGCCCCAGCAACCGGTTGCCGCCGCACCGGTCGTACAGCACGGTCACGGCGCCGGTTTTCGGGTCCACCCGCTCGATCCGTCCGCCGGTATAGTCGGTGGACGGGCCGGCCGGGCGCAGCCTGTTCCATTCGGACCGCCAGGCGAAGCCGCCATTGTTGCAGACATAGAACGCACCGTCCGGGCCCACCGCCAGGCCGTTCGGCCCGCCGCCGGTATGGGCGATCACCGCGGTGCTGCCGTCGGGCTTCACCCGCGTGATGGTCTGACGCTCGATCTCGACCAGCACGACCGAGCCGTCCTTCATCGCCACCGGCCCCTCGGGGAAGCGCAGCCCGGTCGCAATCACTGTGATCTCGGCCATCTGGCCTTCCTCCCGACGATATGGTGGCGGCCAGGGTAGCCGATCTGGCGGCGGGGGAAAGAGTGGCCGGTGCGGGCTACTCGACCCGCCCGCCGATCCGGTCCCACACGCTGGACCAGATGATCGTATGGGCCCGACCGACCACATCGGCGGCGCGGATGAAGCCCAGGCTGCGGCTGTCCAGGCTGTTGTCGCGGTTGTCGCCCAGCACGAACAGATACCCGGCGGGCACCTGCGCCGGCGGCATCGTGTTCAGCTCAATTTGTTGCCCCGTGGCGAGAATGGCGAAGGACGCGCCATAGGGAATGGTCTCGATGAAGCGGTCGGGTCCGGCCGGGTCCGCCCGCCGCGCCGCGACCTGCCCGTTCAGCACCAGCCGCCCGTCGCGGATCGCCACGGTGTCGCCGGGCAGGCCGATCACCCGCTTCACATAGATCGTGCCGGGCTGTGCGGGCAGGGCGAAGGCGATGACGTCGCCGCGGTCGGGCGGGGCGGAGCCGGGGCGGATATCGACCAGGAAGGTTTCCTGCGGCAACAGGTTCGGCATCATCGACGCCGAGGCGGCATACAGCGACCGCCATCCGATCGGGATCAGCGCGCTGGTCACCGCCGACAGCGCCACGGCTGCCAGGGCGGCGGCGATGGTGGGACGGAACCAGCCCCGGCGCTTCGCCGGCCGGTTGCGCCAGCACATCAGCGCGGCATGGATGCCGCTGACCAGGTGGAAGGGCGGGATCACGGCCATCAGCACCGCCGCGACCGCCGTGGCCTGCCCGGTCGGCGCGCTGTAGCGCGACAGGGCCGACAATGCCGTCAACAGCAGGAAGTTCGCGCCAAGCAGCGCCGTGCCGATCCAGAACGCACCGCCATAGATCTGGCCGAGTCCGGGGACCATCAGCGACAGCAGCCCGGCCCAGCCGGCGGCGCGAAGCGAGGGCGGCCGAGCGGGCTTGGGGTAGTCGTTGGGATCGATGCGCATCGGGGGGGATTAACACATCGCATGGCCGGGGATGGTAAGACTTCCTTAATCCGGGATTGCGATGGTGGGACCCATGCCGCGCTCCCTCGTTTCGCACCCGGTAATGCCCGTCGCGGCGGCGGGGCTTGTGCTGGCGTCGGCCTGCACGATGCCGCTCGTGTATGCCGCGCTGCTGGGAGCGGCCGGGCTGGCGGGGCTGGTGTTCCTGCTGTTCCGCCATACCACGGCGTTCTGCGTCGTGTGGCTCGCCGTCACCGGCATGACGATCGAGATGGCGCTGAACGACCTGATCGGGCCAGCCGCGTTCCAGGCCTCGATCGCGGCGGTCAAGGCAGTGGGCCTGGCATTGGCCGTGATCGGCGCGATCCGGTGGGGCTGGCGGCCCGATCCGCTGAACCCGGCCTGGGCGTTCACGCTGATGGCCGCCACCGGCCTGGCCGCGGGGCTGTATCCGGGCCTGACGCCGGCCGACAGCATCCGGTCCTGGATCGGCTCGGTCGCGCCGTTCGCCTTCTGCTTCTGCCGCCCGCCGCGACGCTGGGCGGACGCGATCCTGGCCACCGTCCGGTGGTGCCCGGCGATGGCCGTCGCGGCGGCCCTGGTGCTGGACGCGGCGGGGTTGCGCGCGCTGTTCATCGACAGCGGCGGCTTCCGCCTGGCCGGCGTCGGCCACCCCGCCTTCCTGGCCGGCGTGACCCTGACCGCGGTCTGCGCCTGCCTGATCGAGGTGTTCCGCCATGCCGACCGCCGATCCGTCGGGCTGCTGGCGGTCAACCTGACGATCCTGCTGCTGACGGGGGCGCGCGCCCCGCTGGCCTATGCGGTGGCGGTGACCGGCCTGGCGCTGGCGTTCGTTCCGGCGCCCGCCCTGTCCCCGGCCAGCCGGGGCGTGATCCTGCTGAGTGCGGCAGCCCTCGCGCCGGTGCTAGTCGTGGCGGCGGGCGACCTGGCCTCGGTGCGCGTGTTCAACCTGCTGCAATCCGGTGCCGCCAACCTGAGCGGGCGTGAATATCTGTGGCCGTCCTTCCAGGACGCGGCGGACGCCGCGCCGGTCATCGGCTGGGGTATCGGGGCGGGCAATGTCGTGATCGCGCCGGAAAGCGCGGTTGCGAAGCTGCTGCGTACCTGGGCCGCGCACAATGAATACCTCCGCATCCGGGTGGAGGGCGGATGGTTCGGCCTGCTGCTTCTGCTGGGCCTGTTCAGCGCCTGGGTCTGGCGGCGCAGCGCGATACTTTGCCCATCGGATCGGGGCATCGCGCGGCTTGCGTTCCTGGCCTATGCGGCACTGGCATTCACCGACAACGTGCTGATCTCCACCCCCGCCTGCGTGATGATCACATTCGCCGCCGCGCTGTTCGCGCGTGGCGAGGCGGATCGTGTCCTGGCGGCGACATTCGCCTTGCCCGATTCCGGCGACGTGGCGTAGGAAATTCCTACGGTTTTCTTGGAGTGGACGACCATGCGCCGCGTGGTTTGCCTGATTGTGTCGATGCTCCTGGCGGGGGTGTCGACACACTCCGCCCGGGCTGGTGGTGTGGCATTCATCGTCAATTCGGCCGCTGCGTCGGTCAGTGTGGTGGACATGGCGACGCAGAAGGAAGTGCGCCGCATTCCCGTGCTGCGGGAACCGCATCACGTCGTGCTCAGCCCCGACGGAAAAAGCCTTCTGGTCGGTGATACCGCCGGAAACGAAATGCTGTTCCTGGATCCGAACACCGGCGCGATCCAGAAGCGCGTGCCGATTTCCGATCCGTACCAGTTCGGGTTCAGTCCCGACACGAAATACTTCGTCGTCGCCGGCCTGGCGCGCAACCAGATCGATGTCTACGACGGCGCGACCTTGAAGCTGTTGCAGCGGTTTCCCGCCGCCTCGACGCCGAGCCATCTGGACTACAAGCCGGATTCGTCGGTGGTGTATGTCAGCCTGCAGGACAGTGACCGGCTGATCGCGATCGATCTGCACAAGATGGCGGTGAAGTGGAACGAACCGGTGGGCAAGACCCCGGCCGGCGTGATGTTTCATAACGGTTCCGTCCTGGTTGCCAACATGGGCACCGACTATGTCGCGCGCGTCGATCCCGAGACCGGGCGCGTGGTGGAGAAGGTGGTCACCGGCAAGGGCGCGCACACGGTGTTTCGCTCGCCCGACCACAAGACGGTATGGGTGAACAACCGCGCCGGCGGCACCACGGTGGCGCTGGATCCGACGACGCTGAAGGTGATGCAGACGTTCAGGATCCCGGGCGGGCCGGATGACATCGACTTCGCGCCTGGCGGGAAGCTGTGGATCACCCGCCGCTGGGCCGAGAAGGTTGCGATCCTCGATCCCGCGACCGGCACGATCGACAACGTCTCGGTCGGGCGGTCGCCGCACGGGTTGTGGCTGAACCCGAAAGGGCCATCGCCCACGGCGGTGTCGGCGCGATGAGCATCGATCCGTTCGACGCGGCGGCGGGATGGCTGCAGGAACACCTGCTGATCCCGTTGCTGTACGAACTCGGGCTCATGAGCTGGGAGGATATCTCCTACGGCTGGGCGCTGTTCGCCGTGTATGGCGCGGTCCAGGTGATGCTGACTTTCGCCGTGTGCCTGCCGCTGGAGAAATGGCGCCCGGTGGAACGCTGGCCCGACAGCGGCGCGGTGATCGTGGACGTGCTGTATACCGTGCTGTCGCGGGTCGGCATCCTGCCGCTGTTCACCTTCGTGCTGTTCTATCGCGCGCAGATCTGGGTGAACGGCATGATGGCCGACCAGGGCTGGGTGCCGCCGACGCTGGAACGGCTGTTTCCGGCGCTGTACGGCGCGCCGGTCCTGACCTTCGTGATCTATGCGATCATCCTGGATTTCGCCGAGTATTGGCGGCACTGGCTGTCACACCAGTTCCGCTGGTGGTGGGCGCTGCACTCGCTGCACCATGCGCAGCGGCAGATGACATTCTGGTCGGACGACCGCAACCATGTGCTGGATGACCTGATCGCCTTCGTCTGGTTCGGTGTCATCGCGCTGCTGATCGGTGTGCCGCCGCTGCAATTCCCGTTGCTGGTGCTGGTGCTGCGCTTCCTGGAAAGCCTGTCGCACGCCAATGTGCGGCTGTCCTTCGGCTGGATCGGCGACCGGCTGCTGATCTCGCCGCGGTTCCATCGCGCCCATCACGGGATCCGCGCGGCGGGTGAGACCAGTTGCAACTATGGTTCGGTGCTGCCGTGGTGGGACATGATGTTCCGCACGGCTGATTTCTCCCGCGACTATGTGCAGACCGGCGATCCCTCGGGCGAGGAGGCACTGGCCACCGGCACCTATCTGCAGCAGCAATGGGCGGGGCTGCGCCGGTTCGGGCGCGCGCTGCACGGGTAGCGGTTCGGCGGCGGGGGCCGGTTTGGCGAAACCCGGATGATCGGTCATGCTGGCGGGCAATGACCAAGATCAAACGGGAGTCCTTCGCGCGATGAAACGCCGTACGTTCCTGGGCGCCGCGACCGCCGCGTCCGCCATTCCCCGGTCCTTCGCCATTGCGCAGCCCGCGCGTGCCCGCACGCTGCGTTTCGTGCCGCAGGCGAACCTGACCCTGCTGGACCCGATCTTCACCACGGCCCTGGTCACCATCAACCATGGCTGGGCGATCTATGACACGCTGTTCGGCGTCGACACCGCGCAGAACCTGCGCCCGCAGATGGCGGACGGCTATACGCTGTCCGATGACGGGCGCACCTATCTGATCAGGCTGCGCGACGGGCTGAAATTCCATAACGGCGAGCCCGTGCGCGCGCAGGATTGCGCCCCCAGCCTGCAACGCTGGGCGTCACGCGAAACGATCGGGCAGACGGTCGGCAAGTTCGTCGACAGCTGGGGCGTGCAGGACGACCGCACGATCAGGATCACGCTGACGCAGAAGCTGCCGATCTTCATCGACGTGATCGCGCGCGGTGGCGCGACCGTGCCGTTCATCATGCCCGAGCACCTGGCCAGGACCGACGGGTTCAAGCAGGTGACGGAAACGATCGGGTCCGGGCCGCTGAAGTTCGTGAAGAGCGAGTTCAACCCGGGATCCTCGGTCGTCTACGAGCGCAACGCCGACTATGTGCCGCGCCAGGAAGCGGCGGAATGGACGGCGGGCGGCAAGGTCGTGCATTTCGACCGGGTGGAATGGCGGGTCATTCCGGACTCGGCCACCGCGTCCGCCGCGCTGCAGGCCGGCGAGGTCGACTGGTACGAACAGGTGCAGGCGGACCTGATCCCGCTGCTGCGCAAGGACCCCAACATCGCCCTGGGCAGCGCCAACCCGACCGGGTTCAACGGCGTGCTGCGCTTCAACCATCTGCATCCGCCGTTCAACAATGTCGGGATCCGCCGCGCGGTGATGATGGGCGTCAACCAGTCGGACTACATGGCCGCGATCACCGGGGCCGATCCGACCGCGTTCCGCGAATGCAAGGCCGTGCTGCCGTGTGGCACCGCCTATGGCCGGGAACTCGGCAAGGATGTGATGGCGGGCAATCTCGACAAGGCCCGGGCGATGCTGAAAGCCGCCGGCTATAACGGCGAGAAGGTCGTGATCATCAGCCCGAGCGATTTCGTCACGATCGGGCCGTGGGGTGATGTGACCTATGACATGCTGAAGCAGATGGGAATGAATGTGGAGCTGGTGCAGACCGACTGGGGCACGGTGACGCAGCGCCGCCAGAGCAAGGAGCCGGTGGACAAGGGCGGGTGGAGCATCCTGCACACCTGGGCGCCCTCGGTCGTGGTGGGCGATCCGGTGCAGCAATGGTTCGCGCGCGG
>CAYZKM010000110.1:0-4238 GCA_964478525.1 uncultured Bifidobacterium sp. | reverse complement strand
CGACACCGCGGCAAAAATCATGCAGGTGAGCACGCAGGTCATGGGCAGAGCGGGTGGTTCGGCTGGTACAAGGACGACGAGATCGAACAATATGCCAGCCAGTGGCTGCTTGCGCCTGATCCGGCCGCGCGGGATGCGGCGGCGGACAGGTTCCAGAAGCGGGCGTTCGAGAATGTGCCCTTCGTGCCGATCGGGCAGTTTCAGATCCGGACGGCTCGGCGGAAGAACCTGGTGGGCCAGATCGAGGCGACGGGGGCGTATTTCTGGAACATCAAGCGGGTCTAGCCGGTCGCGGCCCCGGCGGTCAGGCGGCCGTCACCGGTTCGTGGGGGAAGGCGAGTTCGTGGCGAGAGCGCCATTCGGGCTTGACGTAGTTCACGATCAGCGACCGGCGCACCCCGCGGATCGGGCGGCGGACGAAGCCGTGCCAGGTGTCCGTGCCGGGCACGAACATCAGCCCCTTGTCGAAATCCCCGGGCGCGCGGCCCACCACGTTGCCGGCGGCGTCCATCACGTCGGTGCCCCAGTCGGCAGCGTCCGGATGGTCGGACAGGTAGACCAGCAGCGTGAACAGCTTGGCGCCGATATCGGTGTGCGGCTCCAGCCAGAAGCCGTCCGTGTCCAGGCAATACTCGATGCGCAGGAAGCCGCCGGTCAGGTCGACGCCGGTCATGTCGCGCAGCAGCCCGACCGTGGCCTCGTCCTGGAACGCCTCGGCCAGCACGGCGCAGGCGGGGTAGCGGGCGCGGGTTTCCTCGTTGACGAAGATGCGGGACGCGTTGTGCGTCTCTCGCTTGCCCCTGGTGTCGTCGACCTCCGGCGGTGTCAGCGGCAGATCGGCCAGGGGCTGGCACAGCATCCTCGGCAGCACGTCGCGCAGCAGCCAGTAGCGATACGGCGTGTCATGACGCTCCGCGATGCGGATCGCGCCGCGGATGGCCGCGGAGGCGCAGGGCGGCAGCGGGGGGCGGACCGTCTCGGTGATCGTCATCGTCCGCTTCCCTGATGGCCGCCGAACAGGCTTTTGAACCCGGCCGACACGGCATGGCGGCGCAATTCCCGCCGCGCCGTCGCCGCATCGGTCATCCAGTTGAGCATGATGGCTCGGCGGACGCCGTCGTACGGGCGGTGCCCGTGCCAGGAGTTCGGTGTGCGGCGGAAGGCGATCAATGTGCCGGCCAGGGGCGGGACCTCGGCGATCATGTCGTCGATATCGTCAGGCCCGCGCAGCAGGCGCAGCCGCCCGCCATCGTTGTCCCAGGTGTCGTTCAGATAGATCAGCGCCGTCACCACCTTTGTCTCGCTGTCCGTATGGATCGCCCCGTCGGCCGGCCGCGTGCGTGCCCGCAGCGTGACCATCAGCGTGGCGGGGTCCAGTTCCAGGCCGAACTTCTCGCCGAACGCCTCGGTCAGCGCGTTGGACCGCAGGCTGCGCAGCAGCCGGCCGAACGCATCGTGTCCGCCGTCGAGCGGTGCCGGCAGCACGCCGGGCAGGTCGGGGCCGGGAAACGCGGCGGCGGCGGCCACCGCCGCATCGTGCGGGACGAAGCCCGCCACCACGAGGTGGTCGAACGGCGCGCGCTGCAGCGGGGTGGCGGCGAACCGGGCAAAGTCGACGGGATCGTCCAGCAGCGACTGTTCCATGGCGGACCTCATACGGCGGCCGAGTGGCGGGCCTCGCCGGCGCGAAGCCTGGTATCGAAAGCGGCGGCGACGGTGCGCAGGAAGGGCCGGCCGGGTGCGGTGACGGACACGGTGGAGCCGTCCCATTCGATCAGCCCGTCACGGGCCAGTTCCCGCAGCGCCGGTTCGGCATCCATCAGTGCCGTTGCCTCGGCGCCATGGCGTGCCGACACGGCGCGCAGGTCGGCGCCGAAATGGCACATGATCTCCTCGATCACCGCGCGCCGCAGCCGGTCATCCTGGTTCAGGGCGATGCCGCGCGCGGCGGGCAGCCGGCCGGCCCGCACCGCGTCGCGCCAGGTCGGGACAGCGGCATGGTTCTGCACGTATCCCTCGGGCAGCGAGCCGATGGACGACGCGCCGAGGCCGATCAGCACCGGGGCCGCATCGGTGGTATAGCCCTGGAAGTTGCGCCGCAGCCTGGTCTCGGCCGCTGCCTGCGCCATCGCATCCTCGGGGCTGGCGAAGTGGTCCAGCCCGGTGACCCTATAGCCGAAGCCGGTGATCGTCTCCTCGACCGCCGAGCGCTGGCGGAACCGCTCGACCGCGCCGGGCAGGGCGGCTTCGGGCAGCAGGCTCTGGTGCTTCTTCATCCAGGGCACATGGGCATAGCCGAACACCGCGGCGCGATCGGGGGCCAGGCTCATGGCCTGGTTCACGGTTTCCGTCACGCTGTCGGTGGTCTGGTAGGGCAGGCCGTAGATCAGATCCAGGTTGATGCCGGCGATCCCGGCCTTGCGCAGCTGCGCGACACAGCCGGCGGTCAGCGCGAAGGATTGCTCCCGCCCGATCGCGCGCTGGACCACCGGGTTGAAGTCCTGCACGCCCAGGCTGACACGGGTGGTGCCCATCTCGGCCAGCGCCTCGACCATCGGGGCGGCCAGGGTGCGGGGGTCGATCTCGACCGCGAGTTCGGCATCGCGCGCCACGGCGAAATGGCTGCGCAGGCGGCGCATCACCGCCAGTATCGCGGCGGGGGGCAGGGCGGTCGGGGTGCCGCCGCCCCAATGGATGTGACGGATCGTCAGCTGCTTGCCGACGGTGCGCGCCAGCAGGTCGATCTCCTGCATCAGCGTGTCGGCATAGGCGAGCAGCGGCTCCTGCCTGCGGGCGACGGTGGTGTGGCAGGCGCAGAACAGGCACAGCGCCTGGCAGAACGGCACGTGCAGATACAGCGAGACCGAGGCATGCTCGGGCAGCGCGCGCAGCCAGCCGCCATAGATGTCGGGCGTGACGTCGGCCGAGAAATGGGGTGCGGTCGGATAGCTCGTGTAGCGCGGCACACGGCGATCGTATTTCGCGATCAGGGCGGCGGTTTCCATGGCCGCATAAGGCGCCCCTCGGCGGCCGCGCCGCTTTGATCTGGATCAACCGTCGCGGTCCGCGACGCCTGGCGTGGCCGGAGGTACGAAGACCCGCATCGCCGCGGGGCGGACGCGGAAGGTGGCGGGGGTACGGGTGGTGATCTCGCCGTCCGTGTTCACCGATCGCGGGCGGGAGGTGTGCACGGTCAGCGACTCGCTGGCCAGGGTGCGGACCTCGGCCCAGGCGTCATGGGTGCCGCGGCGCAGTGCCGGCAGCAGGCGCAGCAGGCCCCACCAATGGTCGACCTCCAGGCTGAAGGCGTGCAGCTGCCCGTCATCCAGCCGGGCGTGCGGGGCGACGACCATGCCGCCGCCATAGTGGCGGCCGTTGCCGATGGCCAGGTGGACGGTGCGGGTGACCTCGACGGTGCCGCCATGCTCGATGCGGGCGGTGAAGGGCTGCAGCCGGCCGAGGGCGCGGATGCCGGCCACGGCGTAGCCCAGCGCACCCCAGCGGCGCTTGGAATCGCGGGTCAGGGCGCGGGTCAGGTCCACCCCGAAGCCGATTGAGGCGACGTTCAGGAAGGCATGGCCGTTGACGTCGCCGATATCGACGGGGCGGGCATGGCCGGCGGCGATGATGGCGGCGGCGGCGGCCGGGTCGGTGGGGATGCCCAGGGTGCGGGCGAAGTCGTTGGCGGTGCCCAGCGGGATCACGCCCAGGGTCAGGCCGGTGTCGGCGATCGCGGGGGCGGCGGCGTTCAGCGTGCCGTCGCCGCCGCCGATGATGACGGCGTCCACCGCGGCGGCGCGGGCGCGGATGGTGGCGCCGATGTCGGTGCCGGGGTCGGCGGGCACGATGGCGATCCCGGCATCCCGCAGGGCGGCGGATGCGGCGGGGGTGGCGTCGGACCCGCGGCGGGCGCGCGGGTTGATGATCAGCAGCGCCCGCCGCGGGGTCATTTCACCCGCCGTTTCCCGGTGGTCAGGTTCAGCGTCTCGACCAGCGCCGAGAACGCCATCGCCGCATAGATGTACCCCTTGGGCACGTGCACGCCGAAACCCTCGGCCATCAGCGTCATGCCGATCAGCAGCAGGAAGGCCAGGGCCAGCATCTTCACCGTCGGGTGGCGGCCGATGAAATCCGACAGCGGGCCGGCGGACACCAGCATGACCAGCACGGCGACGATCACCGCGGCCATCATGATCCGCAGGTCGCTCGCCATGCCCACCGCGGTGATCACGCTGTCC
>CAYZKM010000109.1:9170-10849 GCA_964478525.1 uncultured Bifidobacterium sp. | reverse complement strand
ACCTCGTGCTCCTCCACCCGGATGCGGGCGAGGGCGGCGACGCGCCGAACGGTCGCGGGATCGAGCGACATGGACAGTCCTTGGCTGGATGAGGGCGCAGACCATACCGGCGGGGCCGATGGGGTTCAACCATGGGGATCACGCCGGGGGGATGCGGCCGGCGCGGTTTATATTAGCAATGTCTAATATAACGGCTTGCTACCCGGTGCATGGCGGTTCCCGGCGGTGGCAGGCCGACAGGGGCGCCTCGGGATCGGGGACGATGCGGGCGGGATGGTCGAGGCGGATGATCCGTTCCTCGATCGTCCAGGGGTCGGGAAAGTCCGGGATCACCTCGGCGCCGACGGCCTGAGCCGCATCGTGGCCGGCGAAGGCGGGCCATCCACGCCTTCTTTCCCCCCGCGCCACCGACAGGTCCGCCCGCCCGGTCACCCACCCCGCACCGCCCCGGTCAGTTCTCCGACCACCTGCGTCCAGGCGCGATCCATCTGCGGCGTCCAGTCCGTGCCCAGGATATCGCGGAACGTGGCGATGACGGTGTGGTAGAACGTATCGAAGATGGCGGGATCGACGCCGAGCCCTTCGTGGTTGGTGCGCTCGATCCGGACCAGGGCGGCGCCGTAGGCACGGTTGCCGAGGAAATCGAGCAGGCTTTCGATCGTGACCTGGAACATCTGCCCGCGCACCAGGGCGCCATCGTCGCGGATGAACAGGGATTCCAGGCCGGGATTGTCGGCGAACAGGCGGCGGAAGACGTGCGGCGTGGGGTCTCCGACGCGTTGGGCGACGCGGTCGAGGGTGTCGGTGATGATGGCGGTGTCGTCGGTCATGGGTGGGTCTGCGGTGTGGGTGGCATTCAGGTTCAGGCACCGGGTTATGGCGGATCGACAGTGTGGGTGGAAGCGACGGCCCCGTTGCCGCAATCAGAGCTTGGGCGGAGCACCAGGGGATGGGGCCGGACCGGGGCAGGTTCCGGTGAGTTCGCGAAGCCTTGTAATGTTGAACTCCGACAACGACACACGTTTGCTGGCGGCATGCGCCAACAGGCGGCAGCCCAACGGAATGCGGAGGGCGTTCGCAAGTGGATCGGTCGATTTGTCGGTCGGATCTAGGAAACCTGTGAAAAGCCTGCGCATGACGGTATAAGCAGTCGCCTCGGAAATCGAGGCAACGTCATCCGCGAGAAGCCGCGCCAAGCGCTCGGCAATCGTCGTGGCAACGTCGGTCCGTTGGTCTTGATCGAGGGCCACCCAACGCGGATCCGAGACATTCGATACCAGAATGGGACCATCCTGGGTACCGACCTTTCCCAATCGCGCGGCATCGGGTCGGTCGGTGAGGGCTTGGCGAAGCGTCTCGCGGGACCGCTCCGGAACAGACGCAACGATCGCATCCACAGCCTCGGATGACATTGGCTGAAAATTGACATTCCGTAGATCGCCCAGAGACATCTTCGTCTCGACCGTGGTACTGACGTTCCATAACGACGCACGTTCGAGAGTCGCGCCCTGCAACGACGCACCGTCGAGCCTCGCGCCTTGCAACGACGCACCGTAAAGACTCGCGCCCTGCAATGACGCACCGTAGAGCAACGCGCCCTGCAATGACGCACCGTCGAGCAACGCGCCCTGCAATGACGCACCGTAGAGCAACGCGCCCTGCAACGACGCACCGTCGAG
>CAYZKM010000109.1:0-9070 GCA_964478525.1 uncultured Bifidobacterium sp. | reverse complement strand
TCGCGCCCTGCAACGACGCACGGTCGAGACTCGCGTCCTGCAACGACGCACCGTTGAGAGTCGCGCCCTGCATTGACGCACCGTCGAGCCTCGCGCCCTGCAACGACGCATCGTCGAGCCTTGCGCCCTGCAACGACGCACCGGCCAAATCCGCCATGAACAATTGGCTGGCCGACAGATCAGCAAAGCGGAGCATCCGCCCTTGCAGGATTGCCTTGTCGAATGATGCGCGGCGCTTCTCGTTCAGTTCGGCACCGGCGCGCAGTTCCACGAACGCACCATTGTCCCAAACCTTCGCCACCAGCGTCCGACCCGGCACCGACAGATAGCGACACCCGATCCTGACGAAGGGGCAAAGAACCAGATCAACCGGCTGCGACACCATATTCATGACCACACGCCGCGCGAAGACAAACGTGCTCTCGTCCCACAAATCAGGGACTATTGAGCGATCAACCGTCAGCAGGTCCTTCCCAACCCCCACCGTCGTCGCCTCGGCCCCCGGCACCTCACACCACGCCAGATCGAACCCCACCACCAGCACCGGCAGCACCCAGCGTAACCGCCGCGCGCGCATCCAGCGCGGGATCGATCCGCCCTCTCCGCCCTGGCGCTGAAAGAACCAAAGCAGCAGCACCAGATCGGTCAGGATCGCCACATGGTGCACCACGTTCACCACGTAACTCTGCAACCGCAACGATCCCAACTGCACCAGCAGCAGCGTCATCACCGGAAACACCGCCAGGATGCCGCGCACCGTCCAGCGGAACACCCAACTCGCGTCCGGCACCACCAACGCCTGCACGAACTCCACATTCGCCAGCAACTGCCGGCATCGTTCCTGGTCATCCTCCAGCAGCACCATCTTCGGCAGGTCGGCCAGGAACTGCCGCACATTGCCCGACAGCAGGTCGTATCGGATCAGCGTATACAGATGCACCGCAACGAACACCGCCGGCATGAAGCCGAACGACAGCACCACCGGCACCTGCGTCCCGCCCAATTGAGAGATCGTGATCGCCCGGTTCATCAGCAGGTCTTCATCGGTGGCCGAGAACGACGTCGCCAGCAGGAACAGCCCGATGGCGACGAACGCCAACGCGCCCAGCTGCGCCGACTTCGCGCCATCGTTGATCGCCGCGATCAGCTTCTCGATGTATTTCGGCGGATCGAACTCATCGCCGTATTTCGGTGGCGCGGCGTCGGACATGCGGACCCTGCCTCCCCCGGGGCATTCGATCGCCGACTGTATCGACCGCCCCACCCCCGTCAACCACACCCGAACCCCCGCCCCTTTTCCCGGCGCCCGAACCGTGGTCAGGTCCCCCCGCGGAGACATTTGTCCCGGACGACACGGTGAGGAGACACAGTCATGTTCAGCCACGTCATGGTCGGCAGCAACGATATCGCCCGATCCAAGAAGTTCTACGACGCCCTGTTCGGCGCGGTCGGCGGCAAGCCCGGCTCGCAGGACGCCAAGGGCCGGCTGATCTACGTCCATAACGGCGGCCTGCTGCTGGTCAGCCAGCCCATCGACGGCAAGCCCGCCACCCACGCCAATGGCGGCACCATCGGCTTCGCCATGGCCAGCCCCGAACAGGCGAAGGCCTGGCACGATGCCGGCGTGGCCGCGGGCGGCACCTCGATCGAGGACCCGCCCGGCGTGCGCGCCGGCGGCGCCGTCCCGATGTACCTCGCCTATCTGCGCGACCCCGACGGCAACAAGCTGTGCGGCCTGCACCGCATGCCGGCCTGAACCACCGCGCACGGGGGCCGTCCGCCGCGGCGGCCCCCAACCGGCGGACCAGGATCGCGGGTTCACACCATCCGCCCCGGCGCCCATAACCGCGCCATGCCCATCCTTTCCATCACAGACCTTCGCGCCCATCTCGCCCCCGGCCAGCGGCTGATCGGCCTCGACCCCGGCGCGAAAACCATCGGCATCGCGCTGTCCGATGTCGGCCTGACCCTCGCCTCCCCCTATGGCAGCCTCCGGCGCGGCAAGCTGACGGCCAACGCCATCGAGATCGCACGCCTGGCCCTGCGGGAGAATGCCGGCGGCCTGGTCGTCGGGTTGCCGCTGTCGATGGATGGCCAGTTCGGCCCCGCCGCGCAGGCCGCCCGCGACTGGACGCGCGACCTGTCGGACGCCATCGGCCTGCCCGCCGCGCTGTGGGACGAACGGCTGTCATCCGCCGCCGTCAACCGCGCGATGATCGAGGAGGCCGACCTGACGCGGGCTCGGCGCGCCCGATCGGTGGACCGCGCCGCCGCCGCCTGGATGCTGCAGGCCGCGCTGGACGCCAGTGCCGCGCCGCCGGCGGCATAATCCGCTTCCGGCCGCCGCCGGTTTGCGGGCATGCTGGCCCGATGGTGACCCGACGAGGCTTCCATGCCGCCCTGCCCTGGCTGCTGGCCGGACCGGCCGCCGCCGCGCCGCAATCCGCGCTGCCAGCAGCGACCCAATCCGCGCTGCCAGCAGCGACCCAATCCGCGCTGCCAGCAGCGACCCAACCCGCGCTGCCGGCAGCGACCCAACCCGCGCTGCCGGCAGCGACCCCGACCGCGCTGCAACTGGTGCTGGCGGTCGATGCCTCGGGCAGCGTCGACATGCCGCGGTTCAACCTGCAGAAGGACGGCTATGCCGCCGCGTTCCGCCACCCCGCCGTGCGCGCCGCGATTCGCGGCACCGTCACCGGCACGATCGCCGTGACGATGCTGCAATGGACCGGCCCGGTGCTGCAGGCCGTGGTCATCGACTGGACCCTGGTCGATGGCGGGGCCGGGGCCGACGCGTTCGCCACCGCGATCAGCCAGGCCCAGCGCGTCCTGTTCGGCGGCGGCACATCGATCAGCGGCGCCATCGATTTCAGCGCCACGCAATTCGCCCGCTGCCCCTACCCGGCCGACCGCCGGGTGATCGACATCTCGGGCGACGGCGCGTCCAATCGCGGCCGGCCGGCGCGCATCGCCCGCGACGAGGCCGTGGCCGGCGGGATCGTCATCAACGGCCTGCCCATCCTGGCGCTGGAACCCGACCTGGATACCTATTACCGCGACAACGTGATCGGCGGGGCCGGCGCGTTCCTGGTCGCGGCGCGGGATTTCGACGATTTCGCCCAGGCGATCCGCAGCAAGCTGGTCACCGAGATCGCCGGCCGGCCCCACCCGACACCGCAGGAGACCACGTGATGGCCCACGGCACATTCTACTGGAACGAGTTGATGACCCCGGATGTGGAGGCGGCGAAGGCGTTCTATGCCGAGACGGTCGGCTGGACCTTCCAGGGCATGCCGATGCCGCAGGGCACGTACTGGGTGGCACAGCAGGACGGCAAGCCGGCCGGCGGCATCATGGCGATGGACGGCGTGGTGCCGCCCGGCACGCCGCCGCACTGGGCCAGCTATCTGGCCGTCGACGACGTCGATGCCAGGCTCGCGCGGCTGATCCGCGCCGGCGGGCGCGTGGTGCGCCCTTGCTTCGACGTGCCCGGCGTCGGGCGCATCGCGATCGTCGCCGATCCGGCCGGGGCGGTGCTGGGCTGGATCACGCCCGCCATGGCCTGACCCCGGCTGCGACAGGCACGATGACGTCCAGGACCGACCGATGGGCCGCCTGACCGCGCGGCTGCGCCGCTGGCGCCGGCCCGCCCTCGGCATCGCCGCGCTGGCGGCCGCCTTCGCCGCATACGAGGTTGCGACCACCTTCATCGCCTATACCGCGGACGCCACGGTGCGCTCGGACCTGGTCGCCCTCGCCCCCGAGGTCGAGGGCCGGATCACCGCCGTGCACGTCACCGACAACCAGGCGGTGCGGCCGGGCGATCCGATCGCGACGATCGACCCCGTCCCCTATGCGCTGGCCCTGGCGCAGAAGCGGGCCGAGATCAGCGAGGCCACCGCGCAGCTGAAGGCGGACCAGGATGCGATCGCCGCCGCGCGGGACGAGTACGACGCCGCCGCCGCCTCGGCCGAGCTGGCGCGTGCGACCGAGGCGCGCCTGGCCGACCTGCAGGCCCGCGGCGATGCGGCGAAGCAGGAGCTGGACCAGGCGCAGGCGGCGCTGCGGCGGGGCATGGCGATGCAGCAGGCGGCGGCGTCCGGCATCGCCCGCGCCCGCGCGACCGCCGAGGCGCACCAGGCCACGCTGGTCCGGCTACAGGCGGAGCTCGCCCTGGCGGAATGGCGGCTGAGCCGCACGCACCTGACCGCCACGGTGGCCGGCACGGTCAACAACCTGAACCTGCGGCCCGGCGATGCCGCCGCGGTCAATGTGCCGCTGGTGGGGATTGTCGACGCCGCCGGCTGGCGGCTGGTGGCGAATTTCCGCGAGGGCCACCTCAACCGGCTGCGGGCCGGGCAGACCGCCTGGGTCTGGCTCGATTCGCATCCGTGGCAGCTGTTCCGCGGCCGCATCGTCAGCCTGGGGCGCGGGATCAGCCGCGCGCCCGGGCCGGACGGGCTGCTGCCCTATATTTCACCCGACACTGACTGGATCCGGCTGCAACGGCGCTTCCCGATCACCATCCTGCTGGACGCACCCCCCGCGCGGCTGTTCATGGGCTCCAGCGCCCGCGCGCTGGTATTCCCGTGACGGTCCGGCCATGACCGGCGCGGATGGCGGGTTCTGGGCACGGGAAACCCGGGCCGTCACCGCCGGGCTGGTGCGGGAATACACGACGGTGGACCCGGCCGGGCCGCGCGGGCGGCAGGCCACCGCGACCACCGTCAGCGTGCTGGCGGCGGTGGTCCTGGCCCAGTGGCTGCATCTGGAGCAGCCGGCCTGGGCGGCGATCAGCGCCTTCATCAGCGCGCAGGCCACCGCCCCGGCGACGCTGCGGCGCGGGCTGGCGCGGATCGGCGGCACCATCGCCGGCGCGGCGGTGGCGGTGATGCTGGCGCCATGGCTGCTGTACGACATGGTCGCCTGCATCCTGGTGCTGATGGCGGCCGGGTTCGCCGGCATCCTCGGGATGATCGCATCGCGCCACGGCTATGCCTGGCTGCTGGGCTGCATGACCCTGTTCATGGTGGTGCTGAGTGCCGTGGGCAATCCGGCACTGGTGCTGACCACCGCCTTCTACCGCGTGTTCGAGGTGGCGATCGGCACCGCCTTCGCCATGGGATCGTGCTGGGCGCTGATGCCGCCATCGGGGGCACCGCCCGCCGCGCCGCCGCCGCCCTCGCCGGCCATCGTCCGCCATGCGCTGCGCGCCGGGGTGGCGATCGGCCTGACGCCGCTGGTGTGGATGCTGCTCGACCTGCCGGGGCTGTCGCAGATGGCGGTGACCATCGCGGCGGTGATGGCGGTGCCGGCGCTGACCGGGCAGCCGGCCGAGGATCGCGTCACCCTCTCGCGCCGCGCGCTGCATCGGGTCGGCGGCTGCCTGGTCGGGGGCGGAGTGGCGCTGGCGATGCTGGGCCTGTCGGTGCAGGACTATGCGCCGTGGCTGGCGCTGCTGGGTGGCGGCGTGTGGCTGGGGACGGTCATCCATGCGATGCCCGGCGGCATCTCCTATGTCGGCACCCAGGGCACGGTGGCATTCATCCTGACCCTGGTGCAGGGGTCCGGCCCGCCCGGCAGCGTCACCCCCGGCCTCCAGCGCCTGGCCGCCATCCTGGTCGGGCTGCTGATCCTGACCGTCGTCACGGTCCTGCTGACGCCCGAGGAGGACGGTGCATCTCCCCCGCAGGGTGTCACGCCACGCTCGGCGCCGGATCGGCCTGGTCGGGGTTGACATCGGGCAGCCACAGCTCCACCCGCGTGCCCTGGCCCGGGGCGCTGATGATCCTGGCATCACCGCCGGAGCGGCGCGCGAAATCCTGCACCATCGGCAGGCCGAGACCGGTGCCGGCGTTGCCCTTGGTGGAAAAGAACGGCTCGAACGCGCGGGCCTGGGTCACGGCATCCATGCCCGGCCCGGTATCCGCCACCCCGATCACCGTGAAGCGGCCGGGCGGCAGGGATGGAAACCCCGCGCTGGTTTCCAGGTGGGCGTCGATCCGGACCTCGCCGCCACCGGTCATCGCGTCGATGGCGTTGATCACCAGGTTCAACAGCGCCGTCTGCAGCTGGGTGGGGTCCGCGATCACCTCCGACACCGCCGGGTCGACGCCGACGGCCAGGCGCAGCAGGGCGGTGCCGGCCCCGCGCGGGACCAGCGCCCGCACCTCGTTCAGCAGCGGCAACAGCGCGAACCGCCGCGGCCACAGCATCTGGCGGCGCGCGAAGGACAGCAGCCTGTCGGTCAGCTCCGACCCGCGCCAGGCCGCCTTGACCGCGAAATCGGCGCATTCCCGGGCGGTGGACGGGTTCGGCAGCGCATCCATCACCACCTCCAGGTTGCCGATCAGGCCTTGCAGGATGTTGTTGAAATCATGCGCGATCCCGGCCGCCAGCTGGCCGATCGCCTCCAGCTTGCGGGATTGGCGGAGGCGATCGTCGATCTCGTGTTGGTCGGTGACGTCGCGCAGCGTCGCAAGAAGCGCCGGCTGCCCATCCCATTCGATCCCCACCGTCCGCATCTCGGCTCGGCGCGCGCCATCGGACCGATCGAGCCCGATCTCGGCCAGGTTTGCGCCGGATGGCGGCAGGGCGATCGTCTCGCCGGCCAGTTGCGCGGGTGCGCGTCCGAACAGGACCCCCGCCGCGCGGCTGGCGAAGCGGATGGTGCCATGGGACGAGGTGGCGGTGGCGGATGGGGCGATCACCAGCCTGGCGTCGGGGCTGGCCTCGATCAGCGTCCTGTGCTGCCGCCGCAGCCGCGCCACCTGGCCGCGCCAGACCCAGGCGCGCAGGCGCGGGCCGAGCGGGCGGTGGTGCGAATCGTCTTCGGTCAGGACGGCCCGCGCGCCGGCCAGGCGCAATGCGTCGGACAGGGCAGCGTCGGCGTGCGTCAGCACGGCGAGCGTGGCGGCCTCCCCGGCCAGCGGCGCGAGGCTGCGCAGCAGGGCGATCGTTGCCGCGGGGTCGGTGGCGTCCACCACCACCAGGTCGAAGCGGTCCGCCGCGGCGGCCGCCAGGGCGGTGGTGGCGTCGGGGCAGGACGTCGGTACGATCGTCTCGCCCTCGGGGTCATCGCAGGCCGCCTGGACCCCGCGCAGGAACGACACGCGGCCGCCGACAGCCAGGATCCTGGCGGGTGGCGAGATCATCCGCGCGGTCAGCCGGGCGGGGCGTCTGCGGGCGACGGTCCCGGGCGTGTCGTGCCGGACATGGAACCTCCAGTCGTTCCTGGACAGATACGATTCCGGAAACGCTACCAAAAGTTACCAAACCGATCAATGACGGGTGGCAGTCCGCCGGAGCAGGTCAAACAACCGGTCTGATCACTTGACAGACATGATGGCGTTGCGGTTCTGCGCCCAGGCATCGGCGTTCGAGCCCGGGTCGATCGGGCGGGACTTGCCGTAGCTGATCGTCTCCATCCGGGTGCGGGCGATACCCTGCGCGATCAGGTAGTCGCGGTCGGTGTTGGCGCGCCGCTGGCCCAGGGCCAGGTTGTACTCCTCGGTGCCGCGCTCGTCGCAATTGCCGGCGATCCAGACATTGGCCTGCGGGTTGCGGCGCAGCCAGTCGGCCTGCTTGTCCAGGGTCTGGCGCGCCTGCGTGGTCAGGCGGCTCTGGTCGGATTCGAAGAAGATGCGATCGCCCGCCGACTGCGCCAGGTCTTCCTGCGAACCGGGCACGGCGCTGCCTGCTCCCCCGGCCCCGCCCGCGCCATAGGCACCGGCGCCTCCCGCGCCGTTGGCCCCCGCGCCGGCACCCGCGCCGGCAGCCCCACCGGCCCCCGCGCCGGCTGATCCGTCGGCGTTGTCCGACGAGCACGCGGCCAGCAAGGCGGCGGCCGCGAGGCAGGCAATGGTCCAGGACTTCATGGCGTTCTCCTTGCGCGGGCGCGGGGCGGACAGCCGGATCGCGCGCCGCCGCTCTGGTAGCGAAGCCGCTCCGCGTCGCGCAAACGAAGAATTTTCCGGCTCAGCTGCTGCCGATCAGGATGCCCGTGGCGAACACCAGCCCGCCACCCAGCGCCACCTGCATCGCCGCCGACAGCGGCGGGGTGTCCATGTATCGCCAGCGGATCCAGGTGATCACCGCCAGCTCCGCCACGACGACGGCGATGGCGACGATGGTGGCGGTCCAGAAATCCGGGATCAGGAACGGCACGGTGTGGCCGATGCCCCCGGCGGTGGTCATCAGCCCGCAGATGCCGCCGCGCAGCCAGGGCGCGCCGCGCCCGGTCAGGCTGCCGTCGTCGGACAATGCCTCGGCAAAGCCCATCGAGATGCCGGCACCGATCGAGGCCGCCATGCCGACGATGAACGCCTCCCACGAGGAACCGGAGGCGAAGGCGGCGGCGAACACCGGCGCCAGCGTCGAAACCGAGCCATCCATCAGCCCGGCGAGGCCAGGCTGGATCACCCGCAGCACCAGGGAGCGGCGCGCATGGGCGTCCTCACGCGCGCGCACATTCTCGGGCAGGTTCACGCTGCGCAGGCGGTCGGCGTTCTGCTCGTGCTTCACCTCGGCCTCGGCCAGGTCGCCCAGCAGCTTGCGGATCGAGACATCCTGGCTGCGGGTGGCGGCGCGCCGGTAGAACTGCGCGGTTTCCTCCTCCATCGACTCGGCCATGTCGCGCACGGCATCCAGGTTCAGCGGCAGCATCTGCCAGACCGGCTTGTGGCGGATGAAGCCGCGAATGTCCTGCTTGCGGATCAGCGGGATGTGTTCGCCGAATTTCTCGCGATACAGCTCCAGCAGCTGGCGGCGATGGTCGTTCTCCTCGGCCGCCATGTCCGAGAACATCGCCGAACTGCCGGGGTATTCGCCGCGCAGGCCTTCGGCGATGTCGAGATAGATGCGGCCGTCCTCTTCCTCGTTGGCAATCGCGAGGGCCAGGATTTCGCGTTCGGTCAGGTCGGAGAAATCGCGCATTCCCGGCAGTGTGAGCATCGCCGGGACTTGGTCAAGTGCTTGATTTTACAATGAGAATGCCTCGCATGTTCAGCCCGCGGCGGGCAGTGATGCAAGCGCGGCGTCGACCGCGTCGCCCAGCCGCCCGACGATGGCC
>CAYZKM010000108.1:0-10921 GCA_964478525.1 uncultured Bifidobacterium sp. | reverse complement strand
CAGGGCCGAAATGACCGCTGACACGCTGTTCCGCGGCGTCCGCATCCTGGACGCCGGGATCGACCTGACGGGCGATCTGCTGGTACGCGATGGCCGGATCGCCGATTTCGGCGCCGCGCTGGGCCGCCCCGATGGCGCCACCGAGATCCACGAGGACGGCGCGATCCTGTGTCCGGGCCTGGTCGACATGCGCGCGAGCCTGGGGGAGCCGGGCTACGAGTACCGCGAAACCATCGCCTCGGCCGCGCAGGCGGCGGCGGCGGGTGGCATCACCACCCTGGCCGCGCTGCCCGACACGCTGCCGGCGATCGATGATCCGGCCCTGGTGCGGCTGCTGCTGTCGCGCGGCGAGGATACCGCCAGCCTGACGATCCTGCCCTATGGCGCGGTGACCCGCGGCTGCAAGGGCGAGGAACTGGCCGAGATCGGCCTGCTGCACGAAGCCGGCGCGGTGGCGTTCACCGACGGCGCCCGCGCGATCGGGTCCACGCGGCTGATGCGGCTCGCGCTGTCCTATGCGCGCGGCTTCGGCGCGCGGATCGTGCAGCATCCGGAAGACCCATCCCTCGCCGCCTCCGGCGCCGCCACCGAAAGCGAATCCGCCTCCCGGCTCGGCTTGCCCGGCATCCCCGCCGCGGCCGAGGCGATCCTGGTGATGCGCGACATCCGCCTGGCCGCGCTGACCGGCGGGGCGGTGCATTTCGCCCATGTCTCGACCGGCGAAGCCGTCGCGCTGATCCGCCGCGCCAAGGCGGACGGGGTGACCGTCACCTGCGATACCGCCCCACCCTATTTCGACCTGAACGAGACAGCGATCGGCGAGTTCCGCACCTATGCCAAGCTGTCGCCGCCGCTGCGCAAGGAGGATGACCGCCGTGCCATCATCGCCGGCCTGGCGGACGGGACGATCGACGCCATCGCATCCGACCATCAGCCACGCGACGCCGACGACAAGCGCCTGCCCTTCGCGCAGGCCGCGCCCGGCGGTGTGGGCCTGGCGACGCTGCTGGCGGTGACGCTGGCGCATGTGCATAACGGATCGCTGGGGATGCAGGCGGCGATCACCCTGCTGACCGCGCGCCCCGCCGCCCTGCTGGGCCAGGCGGCCGGACGGATCACCAAGGGCGCGGCGGCGGATCTGTGCCTGTTCCACCCCGAGCGGATCTGGAAGGTCGAGGAAGGCAAGCTGCCCGGCAAGGCGCAGAACTCGCCGTTCGACGGGCGCGCGCTGGAGGGTGTGGTGCTGGGCACGTGGAAGGCCGGCCGGCGCGTCTGGGGCAGCTAGATACCCGCCCGCCGGTCCATCATCGCGCGACGCGCCTCGGGACCGAGGCGGTGGCGGGCGGTCGGGTCAGGACAGGGAGGTGGCATGGCGGTGAACAGGGTGCTCGGGGTCGCCGCGCTGCTCGCCGGCTTCAGCGGATGCGCCCCGCCCGCGCCGGGTTGCGCGCCCGGTACCGGCCAGCCGATGCACGTCTACAGCCTGTTCTTCGGCCAGGCCGTTCCGAACCGCCCCGACGTGACCGCGCATGAATGGGTCGGCTTCATCGAGGACACGGTCACCCCTGCCCTGCCCGACGGCTTCACCGTGCTGGACGCGCGCGGTGCCTGGCTGAACCCGCGGTCCGGACGCACGGTGCACGAGGCGACCAAGGTCCTGGTCGTCGCTTTGCCCGACACGCCTTCGGGCCTGGATGCGGTCAACCGCGTGCGGGCTGCGTATCAATCCCGCTTCAACCAACAATTGGTCGGCATGACGGTGCAGCCGTCCTGCGGCCTGTTCTGAGGACAGTTGGCCCATGAGCCACGACATCGCCGCCCATTATCAGCAATCCGGTCTGCTGGACCGCATCCTGGCCGCATTGCGCGCAGCGGGCAAAGACCTGGACCGGCTGACCATCGACGACCTGGCGCCGGTGGACGAATTCCACTCCCGCCGCCGGCGCGCGACCGAGGAGCTGGCCGCGATGCTGGCACCCGTGGCGTCGGATCGGGTGGTGGATATCGGGTCCGGCCTTGGCGGGCCGGCGCGGTACCTGGCGCGGACCTATGGCTGCCGGGTCTGCGGCGTCGACCTGACGCCCGCCTTCGTCGAGGCGGCGACCGGTCTCACGCGGCTGACCGGCCTGACCGCGCAGGTCGATTTCCGTGTCGGCTCGGCGCTGGCCCTGCCGTTCCCGGACGCCAGCTTCGATCTCGCCTGGTCGCAGAATGTCGCGATGAACATCCAGGACCGGGCGGCCTGGTATGGTGAAATCCGCCGGGTGCTGAAGCCGGGCGGGCGGCTGGCGCTGCAGGATGTCGCGCAGGGGCCGGGCGGGCCGTTGGATTTCCCGGTGATGTGGGCGGACCGGGCCGAGATCAGCTTCCTGCGCACGCCACAGGAAACCCGCACCCTGCTGGAAGCCGCGGGGTTCCGTGTGCTGCAATGGGTCGACACCACCGATATCGCCCTGGCCGAGATGGCGGCAGAGCGTGCGCGTCTTGCCGGCGCGCCGGCCGCCCCGCCCGTGCTGGGCATCCATGTCGTGGTGGGGCCGAGCTTTCGGGACCGGATGCGCAACGGCAACAAGGCGCAGGCCGAGAACCGGACCCGGCTGATCAACGCGGTTCTGCAACGCGACTGAAAGCGCGGTCTGCCGGTCGACAAATTTTCCTCGATTTCGTGCGAATGGCGTCTGATACTCTGCGCGCACTCACGCGGTCGGTGGATACGCCCGCCGACGGGAATTCGCTGCCGCTGGTGGCCGAAGGGTGGGTTCGCCCGCCCAATTCCTAACCGATAAAGCGGCCCCGGCTGTGCGGGAGCCGCACAGGGAGTGTACGCCATGACGACACCGCGTCCCATGACGCGCCGCGGCGCGTTGAAGCTTGCGACCGCCGCAACAGCCTTGCCGCTGGTTCATATCCGTACCGCCGGTGCCGCCGGGAAATTGTCGATCGGGCTGTGGGACCATTGGGTTCCCGGCGCGAACGACGTGATGCAGAAACAGGTCGATGCCTGGGCCAACAAAAACAAGGTCGAGGTTCAGGTCGACTTCATCACATCCAACGGCAAGAAGATCCTGATCACCGCGGCGGCCGAGCACCAGGCCAATAGCGGCCATGATTTCATGCAGATGTACAATTGGGATGTCGGCAACTTCGCCGACAAGCTGGAACCCGTCGACGATGTCATCAAGGACCTGTCCACCAAGTATGGCAGCTATGGCGCGATCAGCGAGTATCTGGCTCGTACCAAGGGCAAGTGGGTCGCGGTGCCCAGCAGCACGGGCACGCTGAACCTGACGACCTGCGGGCGGATCAGCCTGCTGAAGCAGCATGCCGGCATCGATATCCGGGCGATGTATCCGGCGGGCCCGGCGGATCCCAAGGCATCCGAGGGCTGGAACTATGACACGTTCCTGAAGGCGGCCGAGGCGTGTTCGAAGGCCGGCGTGCCGTTCGGGCTGGGGCTTGGGCAGACCGATGACTCCACCAACAACACGGGCATCATTTATGCCGCGTTCGGGGCGGAGCTGGTGAACGCCAAGGGGGAGATCGCGATCGATTCCCCGAATGTGCGCACGATGCTGGAATACTGCCAGAAGCTGGTGAAATTCCTGCCGGCGGATGCGGTCAGCTATGACGATGCGTCGAACAATCGCGCGCTGATTTCCGGCAAGAGCGCGCTGATCATGAATCCGCCATCGGCATGGGCGGTGGCGGCGCGCGATGCGCCGGCGGTTGCCGAGGATACCTGGCACTTCCCCTGCCCGGTCGGTCCGAAGGGCCGTTACATTCCCTACAACTATTCCTTCTATGGCACCTGGGCGTTCGGCAAGAACAAGCAGGCGGCGAAAGAGCTGATCACCTATCTGCAGGAACGTCCGCAGGTGGAAGGCCGCTGCATCGCATCGGTCGGGTATGACATTCCGCCGCTGACCAGCATGTCCGACTTCAAGATCTGGGAGGAAGTGGGACCGCCGAAAGGGACTGTCTACAACTATCCCATCCGGCCGTGGCACAACGCCTTGCCCTCGATCACGGCGTATCCCGCGCCGCCCGAGATCGCAGTGCAGATGTATAGCCGCGCGATTCATCCGACCTTGCTGGCAAAGCTGGCATCGGGGAATTCGATCGACCAGGCGATCGCCTGGGCGCGGAACGAGCTGGAAGGTTTCATCCGGTAATACCAGGCGGCGTTGATCGTGACCCGCCCGTCGTGTCGCGGCCTTCATCGGCCCTGACACGGGGGCGGGTTCACGTGCCACCCTGCACGATATGGTCCGGTGGGAGACCGGGTTTGCCAATCGTCACAATATGACGGTTTCTTTGGCATTCTGGTGAAAATGCTGGCCTGACCACGACGATCCATTGATAATGGCCGCCACACACGTGGGCGGTCACTCCCTGATCCGCCGACGGGATCACGCCGCCACTTGTGGCCGACCGCGGGCCGATGCCCGCCAAGATGCGATCCGGCAGGAACAGCCCGACAATTCTCGGGCTGGCAAGGGAGGCTATGGCATGACACACACGCCCTGACGACAGCATCGGCTTCGTGTCGACCCGATTGCGTGTACCGCCTGGCGGCGGTGCCGTGGGACGGCGCGCCCGCGTTCGAATGACAAACGTCATGATATCCCGGCAGACAGGGAACTCGACAAGGCAGGAAAGGGACGTTCCATGAAGAAACTCTCCCGGCGCCATGTATTGGGTGGACTGGGCGCGGCAACCGCCGCTGTCGCGGCAAGGCCACGGCGCGCAAAAGCCGCGAAGCCCGTGGTGGTATGGTGGACGCAGGGCTTCTACGAGGCCGAGAACAAGGCCGTCATCGATGCCATGGCCGCGTGGGAAAAGCAGTCGGGCAACAAGGTCGAGCTGACGATCATGAACGGGCCCGACCTGATCACCAAGATGATCGCCGCGATGAACGTCCAGGACGTGCCCGACCTGGTGCATTCGGTGACCGGCGATCGCTTCCTGGTGCCGCAGGCGGTGTGGAACGACCGGCTGATCGATATGTCCGACGTGGTGGAGACGCAGAAGGCACAGTTCTCGCAGACCGCGCTGGACAGTTCCCGCTTCTACAACAACGTGACCAAGAAGCGCAGCTTCTATACCGTGCCGATCAAGTGCGCGACGATGAACGAACAGTTGTGGCGACCGCTGATCAACGACGCCGGGTTCGACGACAAGGACATCCCGAAGACGCAGGATGCCTATCACGACTTCTTCCAGACCGTGCAGGACAAGCTGCGGGCGAAGGGCAAGCGTATCTACGGCCTGGGCTATTCGATGGCGACCAAGGAAGCCGACAGCGGCACGCTGTTCCATGCCTTCATGAACGCCTATGGCGGCGACGGGATCGTCACCCCGGACGGACGGGTGCAGATCGACGATCCCGCGGTGCGCAAGGCGGCGATCATGGCGCTGGAGCGCCTGACGACGCCATACAAGAAGGGTTACGTCCCGCCCGGCGCGATCAACTGGGGCGATGTCGACAACAACAACGCCTTCTTCGCACGCCAGATCGTGATGACACCGAATGCAACCATCTCGATCGCGGTGTCGCAGATGGAAAAGAAGGATCAGTATTTCAAGGAGATCATCACCCAGGGCATCCCGCTGAGCAATGACGGCAAGGAGGTGAAGCGCCTGGTCGGCGTCTCGCCCTGCCTGATCCCGGTGGGCGCGAAGAATGTCGACGGCGCCAAGGAGCTGCTGAAATCCTTCATCAAGCCCGACACGCTGAACAGCTACCTGAAAGAGGCCCGTGGCCGCTGGCTGCCGGTGATGCCGGAGAAGACGAAAAGCGATCCGTACTGGCTGGACCCGACCGACCCGCATCGCGCCGTCGGGATCAATAACGGGCTGCTGGCGCCATCGATGCCATGGTTCATGGTCTACAACCCGGCCTATGCGCAAGTGCTGTCGGAACAGATCTGGCCGCAGGCCGAGGCCAATATCACGCAGCGCGGCATGACCACCGAACAGGCGTTCGACGACGCCGCCAAGCGGATCAAGTCGATCTTCCAGAAATACGAAATCGCCTGACCCTGCCCTTCAAGAAGAACGGAGCCTACGGATGCGTCGTTTGATGACCGCCTGCCTGACGATACTGGGCCTGGGCCTGGCACTGATCGCCACGCCAGGCCTGGCCCAGAAGAAATACGGCCCGGGTGTCTCGGATACCGAAATCCGGTTCGGCAACACCAACCCGTACAGCGGCAATGCCTCGGCATACGGGCAGAACGGGCGGGCGGAAGCCGCCTATTACCGGTTCATCAACGACCAGGGCGGGGTGAACGGGCGCAAGCTGACGTTCATCTCGCTGGACGACGGCTACAGCCCGCCGAAAACCGTGGAGCTGACACGGCAATTGGTGGAACGCGACCAGGTGCTGCTGCTGGCCGCGTCGCTGGGCACGGCACCGAACATGGCGATCCAGAAATACCTGAACCAGAAGAAGGTGCCGTCGCTGTTCATCGGCTCCGGCGCCTCGCGCTGGGACGATCCGGAACACTTCCCGTGGTCGATGGGGTTCAATCCCAGCTACCACGCGGAAGGCTTCCTGTACGCCCGCCACATCCTGTCCATGATCAAGGACCCCAAGATCGCGATCCTGCGACAGAACGACGATGTGGGCGAAGACTATCTGAACGGCATCCTGGAAGGCCTGGGCAAGGACAAGCGGAACCTGATCGCCGAGATCGCGACGTACGAGGTCACGGACCCGACGGTCGATTCGCAGATGCTGCAGCTCAATCGCACCGGGGCGAACGTGTTCATCAACATCACCACCCCGAAATTCGCCGCGCAGGCCATCAAGAAGGCAGGCGAGATCGGCTGGAAGCCGGCGCACTACCTGGTGAACATCTCGGCATCCGTCGGCGCGGTGATGCGTCCGGCAGGGCGAGAGAACGGGGTCGGCATCATCACCGCCGACTACAAGATCGACCCGACCGATCCGTCCAACCAGCAGGACGATGAATATCGCGACTGGAAGGCGTGGATGGACAAGTACCAGCCCAACGCCAATCAGGCGGAAAGCGCCAATGTCGTCGGCTATGTCGTGGCCTACATGGTCGTGCATGTCCTGCGATCCTGCGGCGATGACCTGACGCGGGAGAATGTGATGAAGCAGGCGACCAGCATCCAGAACCTGCGGGTGCCGATGCTGGTGAAAGGACAGATGATCAACACCGGGCCGCAGGATTTCGCGCCGATGAAGTCGTTGCGCTTCATGAAGTTCGACGGCGACCACTGGGTGCCGTTCGGCGAGCTGATGACCTATCAGAAAGGCCACTGATCCGGCGCGGCGTCAGCGCGCTTTCCGGCTGACCGTAAACGGTCAGCGCGCGCTATCTTATTGTTTGATCGCATGATTCACCCGCTGCCACGATTCCGCTCAGCGGGATCATGCGTCAGTGCAGCAACCGCGCTGCCACCCGTTCCACGGCCGTCAGGCCGACAACCACCACGCCGAGCTGCCCAAGCTCGGCGGCCTGCCCCATGCCCAGGCCATCCAGCGCGGCGGGGGCGATCCACCACAGGCCATAGCCGATGGCAAGCGCGATGGTAGCCCAGACCGGCCTCATGGCACCGCAGCGCGGGCGACGTCAGTGCGGAAGACAAGGATGTCGGCGATGCGCTCCACCGTGCCCTCCATGCGCCGCGGCACACCGACATGGTCGCGGAACGTCTCGGGCAGCGCCCGGCCCGCCGCGTCGCCCATCAGCAGGTAGCGGCTGCCGGCGACCGGCGCGGCGGTGACCAGGATCGGTGGCACCCCGCCCAGAATGCAGACATTGGCACAGGCCTTGTGGGCCAGGCCCTGGCCGGGGCGCATCACGCCGCTGACGCATTTGCCGTCGCAGATCTCCCCGACCACGCGCCAGGTGCCCATGGCGACGGGGGTGGCGGGCACGACGGCACCCTCGGCCGGGACCATGTCGCCGATCAGCAGCATGTCGATGCCGCCGCGGCGCAGCAGTGATCCGCTGGCCCGCACCAGCCTGCCGGCCAGGCCCGCCGCCTGCTGTTGCACGCCACGCTTGCCGCCGCCCGACATCACCACCGCATGGCCGGCAGGGTGGTCGGCATCGGGGGGCATGACCAGCATCGGGTATGGATGCTGAACCACGACGCCGGTGTAGACCCGGTCGCCAACGAATTCCCCGCCGCCGGGATCGTCGGGCCGGCTGCCGATCGCCAGGGCCAGCCCGCCGGCGCCGGCCAGAAGCAAGACCACGACCAGGACGAGGAAACCGGCGATCGGGCGGGCACTGCCGGGGGACCAGCCGATGAAGAACGGGCGGGCTGTCATGCGACCGGCACCGGGGCGACATAGGTGCCGGGCGCGTTCGGCCTGGGGTCCAGCAGGATCATCCCGTCCTGGACGCGCAGCCGGTAGGTCGGCAGCATCTCGGTATAGGGGGCCGGCGCGCAGCCATCGGCCAGGCGATACTGGAACCCGTGCCAGGGGCAGGTGATGCAGCCATCGACCACCCTGCCCTCGCCCAGCGGCCCGTTCTGGTGGGCGCACAGGTTGGACACCGCCGACAGCCGCCCGGCGTGGCGGAAGATCGCCACCGGGTCGGCACCGGCGAGGTGGACGACCATGCCCTCGCCCTCGGCCACCGCCGCGACCGGTCCGGCGACTACCCAGGGCGGGACGGCGGCGGGTGCCACGGCGCGGTCGCGGACCGCTTCGCGCCGAGCGGCCAGGACGTGCAGGGCGGCGACGATTGCGACGCTGAATGCGACGATCGCGGCCAGCAACGGGTTCTGCGCGGCCTGCAGCGCACCCAGTCCGACATGCGCCACCACCGCCAGATAGGCGGCGTACAGCGCCATGTGCAGCGCTTTCCACACTGGCGGGGTCAGGAATTTCAGCCAGAAATCATGGCTGGTCACCCCCAGCAGGACCAGCACGGCCAGGGCGAACAGGCCGAACAGTTCAAACGGGAAGCCCTGCACTTGCAAAAACGAGGTATTGCCGCGCAGCACCATCTCGAACCGGTCCCAGCGGCCATAGCTGAAATACCAGTCCACCGCCGCCCAGGCATGGGTCAGCGCGATGGCGGCCGTCATCACCCCGGCATGGCGGCGGTTGTACAGCAGCGGCAGGAAGCGCGGGTCCAGCCGGGCGGCCGGGCCGATGCACAGGATCACGGTCATCAGCAGGAACGCGCAGGTGCCGAACGCGTTCATCCGCACCGTGTAGTCGTCCAGCGGCTGCGTGATGGTCTGCAACCGCGGGGCCAGCGTGATGAACACGGCCAGGTATGTGCCGATCAGGGCCAGCAGCACGGCGTCGTAGACCAGTTTCGTGGTGTTCCAGCCGACCGGTTCGTACCGCGCGCTCATGGCGGGGGGGCGATCCGGACGGATGGCGCCTCGGCCGGCCCGGTCCGCCGCGCGGCCAGGGCACCGACCAGCACCAGGGGCAGCAGCACGGCCAGCGCCGTCCAGATGCGGCGATGCGCGGCGCGGTGGGACAGCCTCATGGCCGGCGCCGTTCCAGCAGCAGCCAGCGGATCGCGGCGAAGGGCCACAGCGCGACCAGGCCGGGAAACAGCAGGGGGCGGAACGCGTAGGCGCCGCGCGCCGAGGGATCGACGCGGTCGATGCCGAACAGCAGGAACAGCACGGCGAACCCGGCCCCGATCCAGGCATAGACGGTCACAGCCTGCACGATGAACGCCGCCATGGGCTTCTCCCCCACGAGAGACCGCGACAGTGCGGCCTATATGCGTCCTGTCAAGCCGGCGATCGTTACAGCCATGCGGTCACCGAATCCGCGTGGGCCGACGGCGGCGGGCCAGCCGGCCAGGTCGCGGCGCGCCAGCACGGCGGGCAGCGCGGCGGCGACGGTGGCACGGGTCACCGCCCGGCGCGGGGCCTTGTCCAGCATTGCCAGCCCCTCGCGGGCCAGCGCGCGGGTCACGGCAATGACCGGTTCGGCCGACGGTTCGGCGATGACGGCTTCCGGCGACAGGCCGTGCCGTTCCAGCAGGTCCAGCGGCAGCAGGCAGCGGCCCTGCCGGGCCAGCACGCCGACGCTGCGCACCGCGCCGGCCGCGCCATAGGCGGCGCCGAAGGGGCGGAACGCCTCGGGGTCCGCCGCACCCAGCAGACGCGCCGCGGCGACAGCGAGGCCGCCGGCGCCTCCGGCCAGCCAGGCGCGCCAATCGGCCAGGGTCTCGATGGCCGGATCGGCCTCGGTCTCGCGCGCGTCGATCACGCCCAGCAGATCGGCCGGCACCAGCATCCCCTGGGCGATGGCGTCCGACAAGGGCGTGGCGACCTCGTGCCGCTTGCGCTGGCCTTCCACGACCTCCCGCCACCATTGCAGGCGGATCAGTGCGAGGGTGGGTTCGGCCGCGACCTCGCGCGCGCGGGCCAGCTCGTGGTTGAACGCATACAGCGCCAGCAGCGCCGCACGCCTGTCGGCGGGGGCGAACAGGGCGGTCAGGAAGCGGTCCGGGTCGGCTCGGCGCACCATCCCGGCGATCGGATCGCGCGTCATTGCGGCTGTCATCACGGGCAGGTGGCGCGGATTGCGACGCCATGCAAGCTTGACGCCTCGCGGGACCCGCCATAGCTACCGAAGGCAACCCCTCGAACCGTGCACAAGCACCTATCCCCGGAGGATTCCAATGGCATTCGAACTGCCGAGCCTGCCCTATTCCTCGTCCGCGCTGGCGGCGAAGAACATGTGCCAGGAAACGCTGGAGCTGCATCACGGCAAGCACCACCAGGCCTATGTGACCGCCCTGAATGGCTTCGTCGCCGCCGATGCCGCGCTGGCCGGGAAGTCGCTGGACGAGATCGTGAAATCCACCTCCGCGGCCGGCGGCCCGGTCTCCGACAATGCCGGCCAGCATGGGAACCACATCATCTTCTGGGAATGCATGAGCCCGAATGGCGGCAA
>CAYZKM010000107.1:0-10953 GCA_964478525.1 uncultured Bifidobacterium sp. | reverse complement strand
TGTGGGGCTATGGCGGCGCGGCGGAGCTGGCCGCGGCCGGGGCGGATCACGTGGCGGAAACGCCCGGCCAGGTGGTGCGGCTGGTCGAGGGCGGCTGATCCCGATCGCGGCGGCGCGGTCGCGGGCGGTCAGCCGGGAAGACCGGCCGCCAGGCGCGCGATGACCAGCACCGCCGCGCCGATGACCCCGGCGATGATATCGTCCGCCATGATACCGAATGTGCCATGCTGGCGGTCGGCCCATCCGATCGGGCCGGGCTTGGTGATGTCCAGCACGCGGAACACGATGAAGGCCGTCGCGATCCAAGGCGGTGACAGCGTGCCGACGCCCAGCAGGGTGATCCATTGGCCGGCGAACTCGTCGACGACGATCCAGCCGGGATCACCCTCGATCTTCAGGGACGCGACGGCCCAGAACCCGCCGATGCAGGCGGCGAGTGCCGCGACGGCGAGCAGCCAGGGCGACAGCCAGGACACGGCGACCCCCAGCACCAGGGCGATGACCGATCCCACGGTGCCTGGCGCGACGGGGGCATAGCCGCTGCCGAGGCCGGAGGCGACGAGGCGGGCCATGGTCATATGGGCAAGGTCATGGGTGACCGGGGGTGGCCGGCGTGGGCGCGCCCCGCGATGCAGGTGCGCCTTCGTCCAGGAACCGGACCAGGGCGTCCACGACCGCGGGTTCGGTCAGGGTCGGCGCGTGGCCGATCCCGGGCAGCGCGACCACCGCCATGTCCGGCCGCCGTTCGCGCATCCTGGCCACGGTGTCGGGCAGCAGGACGTCGCTGGCCAGGCCCTGGACCAGCAGCAGGGGACGGCCGGCCAGGCCGTCGAACAGCGGCCAGAGATCGGGCACGGGCCGGCCCAGGGTCCCGGCGATGCGGGTGTCCCACAGCGGATGGAACCGCCCGTCCGGACCGGCGCGATAGGTCAGCTCCGCCATTCGCCGCCACGCCTCGGCGGTTGCCAGCGACAAGGGCGGCAGGCGGGTGCGCAGGAAGGCCACGCAGGAGTCCAGGCTGTCCAGCGCCGGGTCCAGCCCGACGAAATCACGGACGAATTTCGCCCCGGCGGGGCCGATCTCGGGGCCGATATCGTTCAGCACCACCGCCCGTGGCAGGGTCGGGCGCGCGGCGGCCAGGCCGCAGGCCAGCAGCCCGCCAAAGCTGGTGCCGATCACGACCACGCCATGCAGGTGCAGCGCGGCGCAGACGTCCAGCATGTCGCGGACGCAGGCCTCGGGGCCATAGCGGTTCAGGTCGGACGACCGTCCGGACTCGCCGCGCCCGGCATAGTCCAGGCTGACCACGCGGCGGCCGGCGCCGATCAGCGCGGCCAGCGATGCGAAATCGCCGCCGGTGCGCACCAGGCCGGGCAGGCACAGGACCGGCGCCAGGCGGTCGCCGCCGGCCCATTCGTGCACATGCAGCGCCAGCCCGTCCCATGCCGACAGGCGATGGATCACCGCCCCCATTGGGCCTGCAATGTCGGCGTGCCGTCGCCGCGCTTGGCACGATAGATCGTGACATTCTCCAGCACGCGCTGGACATAGTTCCGGGTTTCGTTGAACGGGATCAGCTCGATCCAGTCCAGCATGGTCACCGGACCCGTGCGCGGATCCCCGTTCTCGGCCAGCCATTGGTCGACGCGGTGCGGCCCGGCATTGTAGGCGGCGGCGGCCAGGGGCAGGGACCCGCCGAACCGGGCCAGCATGTCGCGCAGATAGGCCGTGCCCAGGCGCATGTTGTGCGTGGTGTCGCTGGTCAGGGCGGGCAGCGAGGTCTGGATGCCCAGCTTCTTCGCGACCTCCCGCGCGGTGAACGGCATCAGCTGCATCAGGCCCCGCGCGCCCGACGGGCTGACGGCGCCGACATCGAAGCTGCTTTCCTGGCGCATGATCCCCAGCGCGACGGCGGCATCGAAATCCGCCGGCGGCTCGAACGGCATCGGCCAGCCGGACTCGGGCAGCATCCCGCCGTCGCGCCCGACGCGGCGGGCGACGAAGACCGCCGAATCCGGCAGTCCCACCCGCACCGCAAAGGCCGCGGTCAGCGCGCGTTCGGCCGGGATCGGCGCCAGCTCGTCCATCCGCAGCAGGAACACCCGCGCGCGCGGCGCATCCCCCCAGGCGGCGAGCCAGGCGGCGGCGCGCACCACCTCGTGCCCCGCGAAGCCCTGCGCCACTTCCGGCACCCAGGCCGGATCGCGCGTCGCCCGGATGCGCTGGGCCAGGGCCGCCGGATCGTCGCCCAGCGTCACCGCGGCCATCTGGCCATAGAAGGTGGTGGTCCAGGCGGCGGCGCGCCGGTAGGCCTCGGCCGGGTCCTTGCCCGCCGCGGCGGCGGACCGGCCCAGCCAGTACTGCGCGCGGCCCTGGGTGATGGCGGCTTTCGACGCCTGGGCCAATGCGTCGAAATGGCGGGTCGCCCGGGCGGGGTCCTTCAACTGGCGCAGGGCGATGAAGCCGGCCAGGAACTCGGCATCCGTCAGCGGCTCGACCGCGGTCTGGCCGTGGCCGGCCACCACGGCATAGGCGCCGGCCGGGTCGGCGTCGCGCAGCAGCTTGCGCGCCAGGACATGGCGTTCGGACCAGAACCCGGCCAGCTGGTCCGGGGCGGCCTTCTGCGCGTCGGCCCCGGCGCGCGCCCACAGCGCGACGGCATCGGCATTGCGGTTCACCCGGCGCAGATAGCGGGCGCGATCCAGCATCATGCCCGGGTCGTCGCGGCGGGGGGCCGGCAGCGCCAGATAGGCTGAATCGGCCGCGGCGTCGTCACGCTTCAGCGCCAGGCGTGCCTCGGCCGCCGGCTGCCGTCCGGCATCGAGGCGCGGCGCCTGGCGGGACGCGGCGGCGGTATCGCGCCAGGCCAGGCGCTGGAACCGCGCCCACTCGTCGTCGGCCGAGACGGTGCCGGCCCAGCGGCGGAGGAACTGTGCCTCGATCCCGGCATCGCTGATCGTTTCCACCCAGGTCCTGCGCGCCAGCGCGGCGGCCTCGGCGGTCTTGCCGGCCAGGGCGAGCGCGTCGGCGCAGCGCAGCATGGCGTTGGCCTGGCTGGGCGGGGCCAGCGCGCATTGGGCCAGCGCCACGGCCTGGTCCGGTTCGGCGGCCAGCGCGTCCTGCCGCCGGCGTTCCAGCAGCGCCTGGCCGGGCCAATCGGGGTTCAGGCGCATGAACTCGGCGATCTCGGGCGCGGCGGCAGCGGCGGGGGCCAGCAGGCGGTAGTACTGCACCAGCTTCTGCGTCACCGGGTCGGCATGGCGGGCCACGGCGGCGGCGGCATCGGCCCAGCGGTCGGCGCGGATCGCCGGGATCGGGTTGCCGGTCGGGTCGGATGGGGCCTGCGCCGGCGCAGCGGTGGCGCTGGCAAGCAAGGCGAGGCCGGCAAGGGCGGATCGGGTCAGCGCGCGCATGAGCACTTCCTACCCCAGCACGGCGCGCTCGTGCAGCCACCTTCCGTGCCCGATGTGGATACGGCGCGACAGATTCCACCCCGGGGACGCTTCCGCCATGGGGCGTTCTGCTCTAGCGTGCCGGGCCACGGTGCCGGTGCCTATCCGGCAGCGGGCCAAATCCGGCCGAGCAGGAGAGGAAGATGTTCAAGGGATCGCTCGTCGCGTTGATCACCCCGATGCGTGAAGACGGGTCGGTCGACGAAAAAGCCTATGCCGAGTTCGTGGATTGGCAGATCAGCGAGGGCACGCAGGGTGTGATCCCGGTCGGGACCACCGGCGAGAGCCCGACGCTGTCGCATGACGAACACCACCGGGTGACCGAGATCGCCATCAAGGTGGCCAAGGGCCGCGTGCCGGTGATCGCCGGGTGCGGGTCGAACAGCACCAAGGAAGCGATCGACCTGACGCGCCACGCCAAGGAGGCCGGCGCGGATGCGGCGCTGATCGTGACGCCCTACTACAACAAGCCGACGCAGGAAGGGCTGTACCTGCACTTCAAGGCGATCGCCGACGCGGTGGACCTGCCCATCGTCATCTACAACATTCCCGGCCGCAGCGTCGTGGACATGAGCGTGGATACAATGGCCCGCCTGGCCAAACACAAGAACATCATCGGGGTGAAGGACTGCACCGGGCTGGATCGCCCGATCAAGCAGCGCCTGGCGATCGGCGACGATTTCTGCCAGCTGTCCGGCGAGGACGGCACGGTGCTGTCGTTCATGGCCGCCGGCGGGCATGGCTGCATCAGCGTGACCGCCAATGTCGCCCCTCGGCTGTGCCGCGAAATGCACGACGCCTGGGCCGATGGCCGCGTCATGCGAGCGATCCCCAGCCAGGACCGGCTGTCACCGCTGCGAGACGCGCTGTTCTGCGAAACCAGCCCCGGCCCGGTGAAATACGCCGCCTCGCTGCTGGGCAAGTCGAGCGAGTTCTGCCGCCTGCCACTGGCCCCGACCCTGGCCCCGACCAAGGAACGGGTGCGCAAGACCATGACGGCGGCCGGCCTGCTGAACTGACCGCCCCCGCCCGGGAACCTGACAACGCCGTCCGGCCCGGTCCGGGCGGCGTTTTCCGTTGCAGGGTCGGCCATGGCAATTGCCGCGGCGAACGCCTATTTTCCCCGTCATGGCTGAAGCGAAGAAGAAATCCCTGATCTCCCACGGCGTCGCGGCGCAGAACCGCAAGGCGCGGTTCGACTATGCGATCAAGGACACGGTCGAGGCCGGGCTGGTCCTGAAAGGGCCCGAGGTGAAGTCGTTGCGCCACGGGCGGGCGACCCTGACCGATGCCTGGGCCGGAGAGCGGGAGGGGGAGATGTGGATCTTCAACCTCTATATCCCGGAATACCAGGGCGGGGTGCTGTCGCGGTTCGAGCCGCGGGCGCCGCGCAAGCTGTTGCTGAAGAAGAAGCAGATCAGCTCGCTGCTGGGCGCGGTCGCGCGCCAGGGTGCCACGCTGGTGCCGCTGGACATCCACTTCAACGAGAAGGGACGGGCCAAGGTTCTGCTGGGCGTCGGCGAGGGACGCAAGAAGCAGGACAAGCGCGCCGTGATCGCCGACCGCGACTGGGCACGCGACAAGGCCCGCCTGATGCGCGCGCGGGGATAAGGGATCAGGCCGGCGGGGTCGCCTCGATCAGGCGGCCGATATCGGCCAGTTCCTGGCGCAGCCATTTTGCCGCTGGCTCCGCATCCGTCACGCCGCCCCAGAACAGATCGACATTCCAGGGCGGCAAGGTCACCGGCGGGTCGTGGATCTCGATATCGAAGCCCCGGGTCAGGTCGGCGGCCAGGCGGCGGGGCAGATGCCCGAGCATGCCGGTGCGGGCGACGATATGCGGGATCAGGTGGAAATCCGACACCGTGACCGCCACGCGCCGGCGCATGCCGATCCGGCCCAGGGCCTCATCGACGATGCCGCGGTCATCGGCGGCCAGCGTCATCAGCACATGCGGCCTGGCGATGTATGCCTGCAGCGTCATCGGCCGGGGTGTGGGCGTATCGCGGCGGACGATGCAGACATAATGATCGGTGTATAGCCGCTGGCGGCGGATGCGCTTCGGCAGGTTGCGGAACGACCCGATCAGCAGGTCCACCTCCCCCCGGTCCAGCCGGTCGAACGCGTCGCGCTTGTCCATGACCGAAATCCGGATGTCGATGCCCGGGGCCGAGGTCGCGACCCGTTGCAGCAACGGCGGGATGACCATGGTGGCGGGGTGGTCGCCGGTGGCGATACGCAGCTCGGCCCGGGCGGCGGCGGGGTCGAACACAGCCTCGGCGTCCAGCACCTGGCGCACGCGGGCCAGGATGTCCGCCACCGGAGCATGCAGCGCGTGCGCCTTCGGCGTCGGGCGCATGTCGGCGCCCGGCACCCGCACCAGCAGATCGTCGTGAAAAATCGCGCGCAGGCGCGCCAGGGCGGCACTGGTGGCCGGCTGGCCCAGCCCGATGCGCTGGCCCGCCCGGGTGACGTTCCTCTCGGCCAGCAGGGCATCGAAGGCGACCAGCAGATTGAGGTCGATCGCGGCCAGGTTCACGGGCTGCCTCCATAATCGATCATATCGATATAGTGAATTCCATCTATCGATTGGAATGATGAAATGGCCGGCCTCATGTTCCCCCGCAAGGCCACATGGCCCGCAAGCCAAGGAGGTTCATCATGAGCCACAGTATCTCTGCCCAATCCGCACTGCCGGCCTTCCATGCCGGCAGCGGCCTGACCCGCATCGGCGCGACGCTGTCGCTGTGGGCGCGCCGCCTGCGGGAACGCGAGGAACTGTCCCGCTGGCAGGAGCGGGATATCCGCGACGCCGGCATGACACGCCATCAGATCGCGTTCGAACTGTCCAAGCCGTTCTGGCGCGGCTGATCGCCGGGGACTTGTAACGCGGGCGGGAGTTGCCAGACTCAGACGTGCTGGCTTCTCCCGACCCGAGGACTGTCATGGCCGACGACGACGTACCGATCGCGGGAGGGATCCGCGACAGGCTGATCGAGAAGAAGCAGGAATGGGCCCGCGACGGGCGCCTGCTGACCGGGCGGGCGGCGGACCCGGCGCGTGACCGCCTGCCGCCCGGCCAGCGCCTGGTGAAGGACTGGCCGGTGCTGGACCTGGGCGCCGAACCGCATGTCACGCCCGAGAAGTTCCGCCTGGATGTCGATGGCGTGGTCGAGAACAAGCTCAGTCTGCGGCTGGATGAGTTCATGGCCCTGCCGCAGTCCGACAGCGTGTCGGACATGCATTGCGTGACGCAGTGGTCGCGATACGACAACCATTGGCACGGTGTGTCCGCCCGCACTCTTCTCGACATCATCCAGCCCAAGCCCGACGCTCGGCACGTCATCTTCCACGCCTATGACGGCTACACGACGAATATCCGGCTGGATCAGTTCGATCAGCCCGATGTTTTCCTGGTGCATTCCTGGGAAGGCAAGCCGATCAGCCGCGCGCATGGCGGGCCGGTGCGGATGCTGGTGCCGGCGCTGTATCTGTGGAAATCGGCAAAATGGTTGCGTCGGATACAGTTCACCATCAGCGACCATCCGGGATTCTGGGAGGCGCGCGGGTATCACAACAACGGCGACCCGTGGATGGAGGAGCGGTATGGCTGACACGACGCGGCGGATATTCCTGGCTTTGATCGCGGGAGGATTGACGATGGCGGCGGAAGACGAAAAGCGGGCCTGGGATTTCAGTTTTCCCGGAATCGAGGGTGGCACGCTGGCGTTGTCGGCGTTCAAGGGGCGCGTGCTGCTGGTGACCAATACCGCGAGCTTCTGCGGCTACACCTATCAATACGAAGGTCTGGAGAAACTGCATGCCGCCAGGGCGCAAGCGGGGCTGACCGTGGTGGGTGTGCCGAGCGGAGACTTCAATCAGGAGTCGGGGGATGACAGGACGGTGAAGGATTTCTGTGAAACCCGGTTCGGGATCGATTTTCCGCTGGCGGCGATTTCGCACGTGAAGGGCGGCCAGGCGGCGCCGTTCTATGCGTGGGTGAGGCAGGTCGCGAAATGGGAGCCGTCGTGGAACTTCAACAAGGTGCTGATCGGCCGTGATGGGCGTGTGGCGGGCACGTTCGGGTCGGCAGACGAGCCTGGCGGGCCGAAATTATCGGCGGCGATCGAGGCGGCGTTGAAGGTGGGGGCCTGAAACAGGTCCGGGGTGGCCGGTGTTCGCCGTCCACCCCGCCGACCCGTCACGCGGTCGGCCGTCCGCCTGGCCATACCGGGTTCTGTGCCAGGTCGGGCCATGCCGCCGGCGCGCCGGACGCGGCGATCGCCTGATCGGCCGGCACGGCCGGGTCCCATTGCGCGGCGACGAAGCGGCGGCCGTTGATGGCACCGCCGGCGTTGCTGAACAGGTGCAGCATCGGCGGGGCCATCGCCGCGGGACGGATCATCGCGGCACGGTCCATGCCGCTGTCCGCGGGCACCATCGGCGTATCGGTCGGACCGCCCGGCACCACCACGTTCGCGGTGATCCCGCTGCCTTCCAGTTCGCCGGCCAGGCTTGCGGTCCAGGCCTCCAGCCCGGCCTTCGCCGGGCCATAGGGGTAGAAGCCCTGCCGCAGCATGGTGAAGAAGCTGGTCGTGACGTTGATGATCCGGCCGAACCCGCCGGCGCGGAACTGCGGCATCGCCGCCTTCACCATGTGGAACGGGCCGCTCAGGTTCGTTTCGATGAAGCGATGCCACAGCGCCGGCGTCACGTCGTCGAACGTCACCATGCGGGCGAAGTGATCCTCTCGCACCAGGCTCATGCCCAGGGCGGCGTTGTTCACCAGCGCGTGCAGCGCGCCGAACCGCGCCACGGTGGCATCCACCGCCGCCTGGCACGATGCCGGGTCGGTCACGTCCACCGTCATCGCCACCGCGCGATCCGCGCCCACCGATGCCGCGACCCGTTGCGCGCCGGCCAGGTTCACATCGGCGAGGCCCACCTTCATACCGGCGTCGGCGAAGGCGCGGACCAGCGCCTGCCCGATGCCGCCCGCTGCGCCGGTGACCAGCACGACGCGGTTGGCGACGTCCGACACCGTCATTCCGCCGCGAGCGGCAGGGACGGAAGCGGGGCGCGGGTGATCTCGCTCATGTTCTGGCGCACGTCGAAGACACGGATGTCGAGCTCACCCACATCGGGGTTGGCCTTCATGCGGGCGACGATCGGGCCGTTGACATAGGCTTCGGCCGCGGCGCGGTCGGCAAACAGATAGATCCCGCCGGCGCGCTTCTCGTCCGACCCATCCAGCCAGATCTTCCATTGCAGGCCTGCGACATCCAGGAACGGCCTGGCGCGTTCGGGGGTATAGCGGGCTTCCCAGTCGGCCTTCGGCATGTCGGGGCGGCGGTAGTTGATCTGGACGATGACCATCGGTCTGCTCCCTTGGCTTGATGCACGCCCACCATAGCAGAGGCGGGATGCTGTGGTAGGGTCGGCCCGTCATGACCCGCGGGAGGGATGCGATGTCGGTCGCCGGTGATCTGCTGATGAGCGGGATTGCGTTCGTGGGCTGCGCGCTGGGCAGCGTCAGGCCCGTGGCGCCACCGACGACCGAGACGCGACGGCGAGAGGTCGTGGTCGCCGGCCGGCGCGTGAAGACGATCGACATCCATGCGCACTGCATCGTTCCCGCCGCGGCGGCGCTGATCGGCCATCCGCTGGAAGCGCCAGGCCTGCTGATGAACGATACCTCGGTGCGCATCGCCGCGATGGACGCGCAGGGGATCGATGTCGAATGCCTCAGCATCAATCCGTACTGGTACCGGGCGGAGCGGGATGCGGCGGCCGAGCTGATCCGGGTACAGAATGAAACGCTGGTGGCGTTCTGCGCCGCCAATCCCGACCGGTTCGTCGCGTTCGCCACCGCCGCGCTGCAGTTTCCGGACCTGGCGGCCGAACAGGTCGAGCACGCGGTCAAGACGCTGGGGTTTCGCGGTGTCGGTGTGGCCGGCAGCGTGGCGGGCCAAGACCTTGCGGACCCGAAATTCCATCCGTTCTGGGCCAAGTGCGAGGAGCACGGCGTGCTGGTCTTCATGCATCCGCTGGGCACGCGGGGGCTGGAGCCGTCGGGCCGGTTGGGCGGGACCGGGCTGCTGACCAACACGATCGGCAATCCGCTGGAGACGACGATCGCCCTGTCGCACCTGATCTTCGAAGGCACGCTGGACCGCTTCCCTGGCCTGAAGATCTGCGCGGCGCATGGCGGCGGGTTCCTGCCGTCCTATGCCAATCGCTCGGATGCGGTGATCCGGACGTTTCCGGGGCGGGTCGGGCCGGTGCCGAAGAAGAACCCGACGGCGTATCTGCGCGACGGGCAGCTGTTCTTCGACACGATCGTCTTCACGCCCGAGGCGCTGCGGCATCTGATCGCCGAGACCGGGCCGGGGCAGATCATGATCGGCACGGATTATCCGTTCCCGTGGACCTCCACCGAGGTCGATCTTGTAATGAACACGCCTGGGCTGACGGATGACGAACGGGTTGCGATCCTGGGCGGCACGGCCGCTCGGCTGATGGGGATCGGGTAGGGGGATTACCGCCGTCTCTCCCGGTTTGCCGTGTACAGGCCGCTGCCGACGATGATTGCCGCGCCCGCCAGCGTCCACTGGTCCGGCAGCACCCCGAACGCCAGGAACCCGGCCAGCGTCATCCACAGCAGCCCCAGGTACGAACACGGCGCCAGGGTCGAGGCCGGGGTGAACCGCAGCGACAGGATCACCAGCCACTGGCCCAGCGACGACAGCACCCCCTGTGCCACCGACAGGGTCAGCTGCCACCCGGTCGGGGGGACGAAATGGAACGGGATGATCACGCTCAGGACCACGAAGCCCGACACCGCCGACCAGAACATCGTGGTCTCGGCCCGTTCCACCGCCGTCATGCGCCGGGTCAGGATCACGCCGGTGGCCCAGAACGCGGCTGATGCCACGCGGTACAGCCCTTCCAGCTGGAACGCGCCGGTGCCCGGGCGCAGCACGACCAGCACGCCCACCATGCCGGCGGCCAGAGCCAGCCAGCGCCTGGCATCCACCTTTTCCCCCAGCAGCGGGATCGACAGCAGCGTTACCAGGATGGGGCCGATGAAGCCGATGGCGGCCGCCTCGGCCAGGCCCACGCTGCGGATGCCCAGCACGAACAGCAGCGAGGAGCATACCAGGCACATCCCCCGCGCCAGCTGCTGCAGCGGGAAGCGCACATAGAAGGAACTGCCCCTGATCCGCGTCGTCAGCAGGAACGACATCAGGACGAACACGACATAGCGGGTCCAGGTGATCTGGACGATCGCGACCTCGTCGGCCAGTTGCTTGGCGAAGGTGTCGGCGACGGCGAAGATGATTCCGGCCAGGATATTCAGCCCGATCCCGCGCAGCGGGTTGTCCACATGTCCACTCAAAGGCGCCGAATCCCCCCACGGTAGACCCAGCAAACCACTTCGCTTCCGGCCCGACCATCCCCGCGGACGCGGGGCAGCATGGCTGTGTCGCCCGGAAGTCAC
>CAYZKM010000106.1:0-11029 GCA_964478525.1 uncultured Bifidobacterium sp. | reverse complement strand
GGACGCGCCGCCGCTGCTGCTGGTGCATGGCGGGCGCGACCATTGCCGCAACTGGGACTGGGTGGCCGAGGCATTCCGTGCCGATCATCATGTGATCGCCCCGGATCTGCGCGGGCATGGGGATTCCGCGTGGTCGGCGTCCGGGCACTACACGATGGCGAACTACATCTATGACCTGGCACAGTTGATCCATCAGCAGCACCTGGCGCCGGTGTCGATCATCGCCCACTCGCTGGGGGGCAACATCGCCCTTCGCTACAGCGGCATCTACCCCGAGGCCGTGCATCGCCTGGTCGCGATCGAGGGGCTGGGACCTGGGCCCCGGTCGCACGCGGAAGCCGACCGGCTGCCGATCGCGGAACGGATGCGCAAATGGATCGACGAGACCCGCGCCAATGCCGGCCGCCAGCAGCGGCGCTACAAATCGGTCGAGGACGCCTATGCCCGCATGCAGCAGGCCAACGCGCATCTCAGCGCGGCGCAGGCGCGGCACCTGACGCAGTACGGGGTGAACCAGAACGAGGACGGCACCTATAGCTGGAAGTTCGACCCCTATGTCCGGCTGTGGCCGCCCTATGACATGTCCCGCGACGCGATCGCCGAGCTGTGGGGGCGCATCACATGCCCGACGATGCTGGTCTATGGGCAGGAAAGCTGGGCGCGGAACCCGGCCGAGGACGGGCGGGCCGATTATTTCCAGAACGCGCAGGTGCTGGGCGTGCCATCGGCCGGGCATTGGGTCCACCACGACCAGCTGGACTTCTTCGTGCGCGCGGTCCGCGACTTCCTGGGCCGGTCATGATATGAAACACGCCCTGATCGGTCGCGCGGCGCAGGACGCAGGTTCGGACGGAACCGGTGTGCCACCCGCCCTGGCTTGGTGGCTTGCATGTGGCTGAACCGCCTGTTCAACAATCGCTCGGCGATCACCGCACCGGCGGAAGGCTGGCATGCCGACGCCATGGCCGATTTCAACGATCGCGCCCGCCGCCACGCCACGCGTCTCAGCCGCAAGATCGCCGCCGCCGGGATCGCCCTGGTGCTCGGGCTGTGGGTCGTGATCATCGTCGAGGTACGGTCCGAGGATGGCGCCGCGATCAAGAACGCGACCGCGCAGGGCCATAACCTGAGCGCGGCGTTCGCCTCGGAAGTGTCGCACACGCTGGACACGATCTCGGCGGCGATGGACCTGATCTCGAAGCAGGTCCTGGACGACCGCGCCAACGGCATCACCCGCATCGACCCCGACCGCTGGGCCGCCGAACTGTCCGCCATCGCACGGCCCACCGTCGCCGGCGCGCTGATCGGACCCGACGGCAAGGTGGTGTTCACCACGATGGGGTCTATCGTTGCGAACATGGACTTCTCCGAGCGGGAGGAGTTCATCTCGCAGCGCGACCAGCGCGGCACCGGGATGATGATCGGCCGGCCGATCCTGGACCTGGCAGCGATGCCGATGACGCTGCCGATCTCTCGCCGGATCGAGGCCCCCGATGGCACGCTGGTCGGGGTGCTGCTGTTCTCTCTGGCGCCGACCGACCTGACGCGGCTGCATCGGACGGTGGATCTGGGGCCCCGGGGGTCGCTGTCGGTCATCTGCACCAACGCGGTGATCCGCGCCCGGTTCAGCGCCGACCGCCCCGACGGGATGTTCGGCGCCGGGCTGTCCATCCTGGGCCCGCCGTTCCGCGCCGACCTGCCGCCCGGGGGCACGCAGTCCTTCGTGCGCGCCTCCGTCACCGACAATGTCGTGCGGCTGTATACCGTGCGGCGGCTGACCGACCACGACCTGTTCGTCAGCATCGGGGTCGATCTGGACCAGGTGCTGGCGAATGCACGCACCCACAAGATGCTGGTGATCACCATCGGCGCCATCGCGTCCCTGCTGCTGGGCATGCTGACCGTGCTGCTGGTGCGGGAAATCTGGCGCCGCACGATGCGCGAGATCGAGCTGGCGCGCGAACATGGCCGGCTGGAGGAAGCGCACGCGACCATTCTGCGCGACCGCGAACAACTGGCCATCGCCAACCAGGAACTGATCGCCACCGCCGATCGCGCCGATGCGGCGAACCAGGCGAAGTCCCAGTTCCTGGCGAACATGAGCCACGAGCTGCGCACGCCGCTGCACGCCATCATGGCCTTCTCGGAGCTGATCAAGGAACAGGCCCCCCGCAGCCCCCCCGGCCCGCCGCTGGTGGAATATGCCAATGACATCCTGTCATCGGGGCGGCATCTGCTGGAGCTGATCAATACGATCCTGGACCTGTCGAAGGTGGAATCCGGCACCGCCCTGCTGACCGAGATCGTCGTGCCGATCAACGACGTCATCAACGCCTCCATGATCGCCATCCGCAGCCAGGCACGCGCGCGCCAGATCACGGTCACCGTCAGCCTGCCGGACAACCCGCCATCGGTCCGGGTCGACCTGACCAAGATGCGACAGATCCTGATCAACCTGCTGTCCAACGCGGTGAAATTCACGCCCGGGGGCGGCCACGTCACGGTGTCCGCCCGGCGCAGCCAGGACGGGTGCGTGGTTCTGGCGGTCGCCGATTCCGGCATCGGCATGACCGACCAGGAGATGGTGATCGCGCTGGAACCGTTCGGGCAGGTGGACAGCACCCTGTCCCGCGTCACCGAGGGAACCGGTCTCGGGCTGCCCCTCGCTCGGCGTCTGATCGAGCTGCACGGCGGTACCCTGCTGCTGAAAAGCCTGAAAGGGCATGGCACGACGGTGGAGGTGACGATCCCCGCCGCCCGCGTCGTCGCATCCATGATGGCGCAGCCTGGCTGAACCGGCCGGCAGCAGCCGACGAACCGTACATACGGCTTGCCCCCGGCCCGGCACGGGCGTCAGGATCGTGGCAATCACGGGAAAGGCGCCTCGTCATGGATCTTGTCATCCGCAACGTTCGTCTTGCTGCAACCCCCACGGCGCCGCCCGTCGATATCGGGATCGAAGGCGGACGCATCGCCGCCATCCAGGCTGGCCTGGCCGCCGATGCCCCATCGTATGACGGCGGCGGATGCCTGGCCTGCGCGGGCCTGGTCGAGACCCACATCCATCTGGACAAGTCCCGCATCATCGATCGTTGCGAGGCCGAGCCGGGACGCGCGCCACGCTCGATGGAGCGTGTGGCGGCGGTGAAGCACACGTTCACGGTCGAGGATGTCTACACGCGTGCCAGCCAGACGCTGGAGAATTGCATCAAGCACGGCGCGACGCGGATGCGCACGCATATCGAGCTGGACGGCGGTGTCGAGATGCGCAGCTATGACGCATTGTCTCGGTTGCGCAAGGACTATGCCTGGGCGATCGACATCGAGTTCTGCGTCTTCCCGCAGGAAAGCCTGACCGACAATCCGCGATCGGACGCGCTGATCGTGGAGGCGTTGAAGCGCGGGGCCGAGGTGGTCGGCGCGGCGCCGAACTATGATCCCGACAAGCGGGCCCATGTGCAGCGCATCTTCGACCTGGCGCGGGAGTATGACGTCGATATCGACATGCATCTGGACTCGGGCAACACGCCCGACGACATGGACATCTGGCAGGTCTGCGACCTGACCGACGCCTATGGCTGGGGCGGGCGCGTCGCGGTCGGCCATGGCTGCAAGTATTCCACCATGCCCGTTCCCGATGTCCAGGCACTGGCGAAACGGATGGCCGATGCCGGCGTGGCGCTGACCGTGCTGCCGGCGACCGACCTGTTCATGCAGGGGCGCGATCAGACACACAATGTCCGCCGTGGCCTGGCGGATGTGGTCCTGATGGCCGAACACGGGGTGAATTGCTCGATTTCCACGAACAATATCCTGAATCCGTTCACGCCGATGGGCGATTGCTCGTTGATCCGCATGGCCAACATGCAGGCCAATGTCTGCCAGACCGGCCGCCCGCACCAGCTGCGCGACTGCTTTTCGATGCTGACCGACCGCTCCGCGCGGCTGATGAACCTGAAGGACTATGGCATCGCGGTGGGCAATCCCGCCGATATCGTGGTGATGGATGCCACTACACCGGAACAGGCGGTGGCGGAGATCTGCCCGCCGCTGGCGGTGTTCAAGCGCGGCGTGCGGACGGTGACGCGCCCGCGGGCGGTGTTGCACCGGCCGGGATAGCGCGGGATCGGACGGGGCGGAATCGTACCGGTGTGTCAACCGTGCGACCAGGCCGGGGCACCGGACGGCACATCGGGCGGGACGTGCTGGTGCCAAGCGCGACGGGCGGCTGTATCATCGCGGCGGGACTGCCAGACGGATGACCAACCATGAAACTGTCCGAGATCGCGCAGGTGATCCGCAGCAAGAATGCCGGGCCGCGCCGGCTGACGCTGGACGTGATGTTCGCCTCCGACGCCGATTACCAGCGCGTGGCGCAATCGCCCGCGTTCAGCCGCGAGAATCTGGGCCGGCTGTACCGTGTGCCGGCCGAGGCCGTGACCGTGATCCCCTATCCGGTCGGGCGCGCGATCAAGATCGTGCTGGCGCGGAAGATCATGGCCGGCGATCCCGGTGATTTCGACGTCTATGGCGCACAGCAGCACGCGCCCTTGCTGGGGATCGAGATATGAGCGCCTCGGGCCGCATCCTGGCGGAGATCCGCCGCAACCGCCGTCCGATGCGCTTCCTGGGTGCGTCCGGGCAGCTGGGCTATGGCATCCCGACACCGGCCTTCAACGCCGGCCTGGCACGCAAGCCGGACCTGATCGGCTGCGACATGGGCTCGATCGATATCGGCCCGACCTATCTGGGCAAGGGAGAGATGGCGACATCCCCCGAATCCACCCGCCGCGACCTGCGGAAGGTGCTGCATGGCGCTCGGTCCCTGGACGTTCCGCTGGTGATCGGATCGGCCGGGTCGGCTGGCGCGGCACCGCATCTGGACGCGACGGTGGCGATGCTGCGCGACATCGCCACGGCCGACGGGCTGCATTTCCGCATGGCGGTGATACGCGCCGACATGGACCGGCCGATGCTGCTGCAGGCCAACCGCGAGGGCCGCATCGTCGCGTTCGACGACATGGAACCGCTGACCGGGGCGGACATCACCGACGCCTCGCAGATCGTTGCGCAGATGGGCATGGGCCCGTTCCGCCGCGCGCTGGAGATGGATGTCGATGTCATCATCGCCGGACGCGCCTGCGACACCGCGATCTTCGCGTCCTTGCCGACGATGCTGGGCTTTCCGGCGGGCCTGTGCGTGCACATGGCCAAGATCATCGAGTGCGCGTCGCTGTGCTGTGTGCCGGGCGGACGGGATGCGATCCTGGCCGAATTGGATGATGAGGGATTTGTGCTGGAGAGCATGAACCCCGAGCGGCGCGCCACGCCGACATCCGTCGCCGCGCACAGCCTGTACGAGCAGTCCGACCCGTTCACGGTGGTCGAGCCGGAAGGGATGCTGGACCTGGCGCAAGCCCATTACCAGGCGGTGGACGACCGGCGCACCCGCGTCAGCGGCGCGATCTGGCGTGACACGACCGATCCGACGGTGAAGCTGGAAGGATCGCTGAAGATCGGCGAGCGCGCGGTGCTGCTGGCCGGATCGGCGGACCCGCGCTTCATCGCCTCGATCAAGGGGCTGCTGCCGAAGTTCACCGATCTGGTGCGGGAGCTGGTGTGCGAGGATCAGCCGCAGGACTATACATTGCGGTTCCGCATCTATGGCATCGACGGCGTGCGCATGGTCGCGCCCGAGCACGAGGCCCCGCCGGGCGAGGTGTTCATCATGGGCGAATGCATCGCACCGACGCGGGAACGCGCTTCCGAAGTGGTGCGGACATGCAAGCAGTATCTGCTGCACTACGGGTATCCGGGACGGCTGTCGACCGCGGGGAATCTGGCGTTTCCGTTCACGCCGCCCGAGGTGTCGCTGGGCCCGGCCTATCGTTTCAATGTCTACCATCTGTTGCGGGTGGCGGACACGGACGGGTTGTTTCCGGTGACGGTGGAGACGTTGTAGACGGGGTGGGCGGGCTGGATACGGTGTTTGCCACGGGCGCGCCGGATCGGCTAAGACGATCGCCGATGCGCTGGGCCGGATGCGATCCTGCCTGCCAGTTCAGACAGATGCCGGGTTAGCACAGCGGTAGTGCAGCGGTTTTGTAAACCGAAGGTCGGGGGTTCAAATCCCTCACCCGGCACCATCTCCCCCGCTCTTGCCGCCGCTTGGCGCGTGACTTCGCCGCGACCTGCGCGCCAGCGGGTCCGGCGAATTCGGGATCGGCCGCCCCGCCGTTCAACCCCGCTCAGCGCGCGCCCTTGCGATAATCACCCGGCGCCACGAACCCCCCCGACCAGATACCCCGCTCGGCCAGCCGCGCCGCGGTCTCGGCCTCGACATACATATGCGAATACGTCCGGTAGGCGAGCGCCCAGCCGTCGCGCACCATCGCGTCGCCGACATCGCGCCCGGCGGCGTTGACGCACAGCCCGACATCGCGGCCATACCGGTCGCGATCGCGGGTCTGGCACGACACTCCGCCGGTGACCAGGGCCTGCAGCGCCGTCCGGGCGGCCTCGCCGCAGGCCCAGGTGGCGCCGCCGCGGCGGGTGCAGCTCTGGTGGGACTCGACGGCGTCGATGCCGAACAGGCGGATGCGCCGCCCGTCCGGCAGGGCCAGCGTGTCGCCGTCCACCACCCGCGCCGTCATCCGCGCCGGTGCTGTCCGCCCGCCATCGGGCGGCGGCACCAGCACGTCCAGCCGCGTCATCGCCACGGCGATCATCGCACAGCCCGCCGCGGCGCCGCCCAACAGGACCGGGATCGAGACCCCGGACCTCATCCGGCGGCGACCTGCGTCTGCCCGCTGCGTGCCGCCCGCGTGATCATGTCCAGCATACGGTGCCGCCGCACCGCGTCGTCGAAGCCGGGATGGATCGGCTGCCCGGCGCGGATCGCCTGGCCCAGCCGCGCATAAAGCTGCCCGACATTGTACGCGGACCCGCTGGGCACGCTGTCCGGCACCCAGCGGCAGGCCGGCGGGATCGCGATATCCGCCAGCGGCGTGCCCTTGCCCTGGGCACCCTGCAGCGTCAGCTCCTGCCGCTGGGTCGACGCGCGCTGTGTGGCCGACAGCACCAGGTCGCCCTCGGACCCGTGGATCTCGCACAGGAATTCCTGCCCGCGCGCCATGCCGCCGCGCACCTGCACGGACACGACGGTGCCGTCGCCCACGATGCCGCTGACCACCAGCTGGTCGGGCACATCCATCGGGATCATCTCGCCGGTGCCGTCCAGCGGGATATGGGTCCGCTGGCTGACGGCGAAGGCGGCCATCTGGCGGAATTCCCCCAGGCAGAAGCACAGGGCGTCCAGATTGTGCCCGCCGGTGATGGTCATCATATTGGCGCCGTTGGCGAAATCGGCCTGGTAGGCACGGTCCAGCGTCGCCCCCCAGTTGGCCGCGTTCACGAACAGCGTCGCCGACAGCGGCCGGCCGAGGTACCCGGCGGCGATCAGGTCGCGCGCGTGGCAGATCGCGGGCGACACCCGCCCCTGCAGCCCCACCGCATGGCGCACGCCCCGCGCCTCGGCCGCGGCCAGCATGCGTTCCGCCTCGGCCGTGTTCCGCCCCAGCGGCCATTCCGAGTAGACATGCTTGCCCGCATCGATCGCCGCCATCACGGGATCAAGGTGATCGGGCACCTTCACGCAGACGGTGACCAGGTCCACCTCGGGGTGGCGCGCCAGCGCAACCGGGTCGGCAAAGGCGTGCTTCACGCCGTAATGCGCCGCGGCCGCGTCGGCGGATGCCTGGCGCGTGGTGCAGACCGCGGTGATCTCGAAATCGGGCAGCCCCTTCAGGGCCGGCATATGGGCGATCGAGGCGAAGCCCCGGTCGGTTGAAACGCCGACGACGCCGACGCGAATCCTGTCCGCCATGGTGCGGTTCCCTTCCCCTGTGCGCGTTGTCCGTTTCAGGTGGGGCAGGGCGGCGGGTCTGGCAAGGCGGTGGCGTTCTTCGCGCTTGCACCATATACCGTCCAGCCGGTACAGTAGCGCATGCCCGCCCGCCAGCCCCCGCAGCCCGACGCCCGCACCCGCATCCTGGACGCGGCCGAAACGCTGGTACGCACGCAGGGCGTCACCGGCCTGACGCTGGATGCCGCCGCCGCGCTGGCCAAGGTGTCCAAGGGCGGGTTGCTGTACCATTTCGCCTCGAAGGAAGCCCTGCTGAACGCGCTGCTCAAGCGCCTGGCCACCTTCATCGCCGAGGATTTCGCGGCCGGGGTCGCCGAACAGCCCGAAGGCCCCGGCCGCGTCGGCCGCGCCATGCTGACCTGGGCCCTCGGCCTGCCGGAGAACGAGACCAACGAGCGGTGCGACCGTGCCGCCGCCGTCTTCCTGGCCGCCTTCCACCATGATCCGGCGCTGCTGGACCCGGTGCGGGAACAGATCGCCCATATGCGGGACGCCGTGGCACGGGATGGGCTGTCCCCCGGGCACGGCATGGCCATCATGGCCGCCGGCGACGGGCTGTTCATGGCGCGGATCTTCGGCCTGTACACGCTTTCGGCCCAGGAGCGGGCCGATGTGCACGCCGCGCTGTCCCGCCTTCTGGAGACACGATCATGAACCTGCGTCGCATCACGATCGGCGCCGGCGTTGCCGTGGTTGCCGGCCTGGGCGGGGCGGTCCTGACGGCCAATGGCCCCGCCCCCACCACGGTGGCCCCCGCCACGCTTACCCCTACGCTGGCGCATGCCGGCGCGACCTTCACCGGTGTCGGTGCGCTGGGCCGGGTCGAACCGGCGTCCCGCGTGCGCAAGCTCAGCCAGCCCGGCGGGTTCGCCGTCAGCCGCGTCGCCAAGCTGCTGGTCGAGGAGGGCGATAGCGTCGTCGCCGGCCAGTTGCTGGCGGAACTGTCCGATGCCGAACAGAAAGATGCTGCCATCGCGCAAGCTGCCGCCGCGCTGGCCGAGGCGAAGGCGACCCTGGCCAAGGTGGTCGCCGCCGGACGGCCGAGCGAGATCGCCGCGCAGGAGGCGCGCATCAAGGCGCTGTGGGAAGTGCAGGACATGGCTCGCCGCGACGCCGAACGGTCCGAGCGGCTGGTGCCGAGCGGGGCGGGAGCGCCGGCGACGGCGGAACGCAACCGGGCGGTCGCGGCACGGGCCGCGGCCGAGATGGCCGAGGCCAAGGCGCAGCTTGAAACCCTGTCGCGCCCGCGCCCCGAGGATGTCGCCGTGGCCGAGGCGCAGGTCGGCAGTGCCGAGGGCACGCTGCACCGCGCCCGGGCCGATGCCGAGCTGTCGCGCATCCGCGCCCCGATCGCCGGCACGGTCCTGAAGGTCTATACGCGTGTCGGTGATCAGATCGGCACCGACGGGCTGCTGGACATGGCGGACCTGGACCGGATGGATGTCGTGGCGGATGTCTATGAAACCGACCTGCCCCGCATTCGCCTGGGCGCCGAGGCCGATGTGATCGTGCCCGGCGACCCCACGCGGTACCGCGCGAACGTGCGCGACATCGGTTGGATCGTGCACCGCACCACACAGGCCGGGGCCGACCCGGTAGCCGCCGTCGATGCCCGCACGGTCGAGGTGCGCCTGGCCCTGTCCGACCAGGGGCGGGAGGTGCTGCGCCGGCGGACCAACATGCAGGTGCAGGTCGCCATCCGCCCATGACCGCAACCGAGCGCTTCACCCTGCCCGCGCGCCTGGCTTGGCGGCAATTGCGCTCGGAACGCGCGCGCCTGGTCTCGGCCATCGCCGGGGTGATGTTCGCCTGCGTGCTGGTGTTCATGCAGCTGGGTTTCCGCAGCGCCCTGTTCGACAGCGCCACCGCCATGCCGCAGGCGATGCGCGGCGAGCTGTTCCTGATCCATCCGCTGACGACCGCGCTGTTCCGCCCCGAGCCGCTGCCCCGCGCGCGCGCCTTCCAGACGCTGGCGATCCCCGAGGTGGTGCAGGCCGTGCCGATCTATCTGGCGCAGGGCACCTGGCGGAACCCTCTCACCGGCGTGCGCCGCGCGATCCAGCTGATCGGCTTCGACACCGAGGCCGGCGCGGTGGATTTCCCTGGCCTGGCGGCGCTGATCCCGCAGTTGAAGCGGCCGGACACCATCGCCTTCGACCGCCGGTCCCGCCCCGAGTTCGGCCCGGTGCCCGCCCTGTTCGCCGAGAACGGCCCGTTCAAGGTGCAGATCGCCAACCGGGAGGTGGAGATCGTCGGCCTGGTGGAGCTGGGCGCGAGCTTCGGCGCCGATGGCAACGCGGTGCTCAACGAGACCAATTTCCGCCGCCTGGTAAAAGAGCGCAAGGCCAGCAACACCGACCTGGTCGCCCTGCGCCTGGCGCCCGGGGCCGACATCGCCGAGGTCCAGCGCCGGCTGACCGCGCTGCTGCCGCCCGATATCAGGGTGGTGAACCATGACCAGCTGGTGCAGTGGGAACGCGACTATTGGGAGAAGACCACGCCGATCGGCTTCATCTTCGCCTTCGGCAGCCTGATGGGCCTGATCGTCGGCATGGTGATCGTCTACCAGATCCTGTTCGCCGACATCGCCACGCATCTGTCGGAGTATGCGACACTGAAGGCGATGGGCTACTCGGGCGGGTATCTCAGCCGCATGGTGCTGGCCGCGGCGGCGATCCTGGCGCTGCTGGGCTTCGTGCCCGGGGTGCTGGCCTCGGCCGGGCTGTATGACCTGGTGGCGAAGGCGACCCTGCTGCCGCTGCGGATGGACGCGATGCGGGGGCTGGTGGTGTTCGGGCTGATCTTCGGCATGTGCGCGATCGCCGGCCTGCTGGCCATGCGCAAGCTGCGCGACGCCGACCCGGTGGACATGTTCTGATGGACGCCCCGGTCGAACTGCGCGACCTGTCCTATGCGTTCGGCGAGGGCGCGCTGCGCCGCCCGGTGCTGCGCGACCTCGGCCTGTCGGTCGCCGCCGGCGAGATCGTGCTGCTGACCGGCCCGTCCGGCAGCGGCAAGACCACGCTGCTGACGCTGATCGGCGCGCTGCGGGCAATGCAGCAGGGCAGCTGCGTGGTGCTGGGCCAGGAGCTGATGGGGGCTACC
>CAYZKM010000105.1:0-11082 GCA_964478525.1 uncultured Bifidobacterium sp. | reverse complement strand
GCATCATGGCCGAACCGCTGCATCCCTATACGCAGGGGCTTCTCGCCTCGACCGTCCACGGCCAGTCCCGCGACCGCGACATCGACGCGATCCCCGGCAGCCCGCCGGACATGCGCCGCCCGCCGCAGGGCTGCTCGTTCGCCGCCCGTTGCCCCAAGCGCCGCGATGGCTGCCGAGCGGCAAGGCCCGAGGAACGGTTTCCCGAGCCGGGGCGGATGGCCGCATGCATCGCGGTCGAGGGTCCCGAGCAGGCCGGCCGAACGGCCGCCAGGGCCGCATAGCAGGACGTCAGCGCCCCTGCTTGCCGAGACCGCCATCCAGGGGTTAGGCAGGCTTCACGCCGCGGGCTGAACCAGGCGGCGTGAGGAGACGCGTGTGCCGACCAGCCCACCCACGACCATGCGCTGGTTCGCCTTCGCGGTCCTGCTTGCCGGCGCGTTCCTCCCCCCGGTCGACTTCTTCATCGTCAATGTGGCGATGTCGTCGATCCATGAATCCCTGCGCTGCGCCCCGGCCGAGGCACAGCTCGTGATCTCGGGCTATGCCGCGGGCTATGCGGTGTTCCTGATCACCGGGGGACGGCTGGGCGATCTGTATGGCCGGCGCACCTGCTATCTGATCGGGATGGTGGCGTTCGCGCTGACCAACCTGGCGTGTGGCCTGGCGCTGACGATCACGCAACTGGTGATAGCCCGTGTGCTGCAGGGGATGGTGGCAGCCTTGCTGGTGCCGCAGGTCCTGGCCTCGATCCGCGCGATCTATGACGAGGAACGCGCGCTGGCCCGCGCGTTGGGCGTCTATGGGATGATGATGGGCCTGGCGGCGGCGGTCGGGCAGTTCTCGGGCGGGGCGCTGGTGCAGATGGACCTGTTTGGACTGGGCTGGCGGTCGATCTTCCTGATCAAGCTGCCGATCTGCCTGGTCACGCTGATCGCCGGGTGGAAGCTGGTGCCGGAAACCAGCGGCGGGCAGCGCGTGCAGCTCGACCTGGTCGGGGCGGCCCTGATCTCGCTGACGCTGGCCGTGGTGGTCGTGCCGCTGTCCCAAGGCCGGGCGCAGGGGTGGCCGGCATGGATTTTCGTGACGATGGCGACGGCGCCGTTCCTGACGATGGCGTTCCTGGCCTACGAACGCCGCCTGGCGCGCCAGGGCGGCATGCCGCTGGTGGATATGCGGCTGTTCGACATTCCCAGTTTCCGGCGCGGCGTGATCGTGTCGATCCTGTTCTTCTTCACGACCAGCTTCTATTTCCTGTTCGGCATCTATCAGCAACAGGGCCGGGGGGTGGAGCCATTGCAGACCGGCATGGCGATTCTGCCCTATGGGATCGGGCTGTTCCTGGGTCCGCTGGTCACCGGGCGGATGGTGCGGCTGCGCCCGCATCTGCTGTCGCTGGGCATGGGGGTGCAGGTAGCGGGCTATGGGCTGATCGGGGTGTTCGTCGCGCTGGGCTGGGCCGGCTGGCCGCTGTCGGCGGTGGTGTTCCTGGCCGGGTTCGGACAGGGGATCGCGTTTCCGCGCCTGTACAACGTCGTGCTGTCGGGTGTGCCGGTGGCTCAGGCCGGCGTGGCGTCGGGGATCACCAACTCGGCGCTGCAGATGGGCGGTGCGACCAGCGCGGCGGCCATCGGCAGCCTGTTCATCGAATTGCTGGGCAGCCAGACCGGCGAGCGTGCCTATGCGTTCGCGTTCTCGATCTCGCAATGGACGCTGACCGCCGCCCTGGCGATCGGCATGGTGCTGGCGATCCCGACGCCGTGGTGGCGCCGCGCCCAGCGCCCGCGGGCATCCCCGGCGCAATAGCCGGGGACGCTGTCCGCCGGGATCGTCAGGCGGGGGCGAACAGCCGGTCGTCGGACGCGGTGCTGGCTTCCACGAACGGGTCGATCTCGCCCTGGAACACCTTGTCCTTCTGCAGCACGGGCATCACTTTCTCGGCGAACAGGCGCATGTTCCGTTCGGCGAGATGGTGCGGCATGCTGCCGAACGAGAATTCGGTCACCAGGTGATCCATCCCCGTCAGGCGCCGCAATTCAGCGATCTGCTGGATGCAGTCATCGGGGTTCCCGGCGATCTGGATGCTGACATAGAACTCGGTCGCCTTGTCGCGGAAGCTCGGGTCCTTCATCTTCGTATAGGTCTTGGCGAGCTTGCCGTAGGATTCGTATCCCTTCACCGCGCCCAGGTGCCCGTCCGAGAAATGGTAGTGGTTGTCGATGGAATCCCATTTCTCCCCCAGGTACTGCACGGCCCAGTCGCGGGCCTCCTGCCGGGTTTCGGCGCAGGCGACATTCGTCAATATGATCGGCGGACGCGGCGTATGGCCGACGCTGCGGGTGATCTCGCGATAGCGATGGATATCCTCGGCCGCCTTGGCCCATTCGTTCTGCATCACCACCATCATCCCGAAGCCCAGCTTCGCCATGATCTCGGACGATTCCGGGCTGACCGAGGACGCATAGAACCGCCGCTCGGGGTGCGAGATCGGCCGCGGACGGATCGACATGGTGGGAATCCTGTAGAACTCGCCTTGCCAGTCGAAGGTCTCGTTCTCCAGCGCCTTGATGATCAGTTGCGCCGATTCCACGAAGCGGGGGCGCGCCTCCTCCATCGGGATGCGGAAGCCTTCGTATTCGACGCTGGCCGCGCCGCGTCCGAAGCCCATCAGGGTGCGCCCGCCGCTGATGATATCCAGCAGCGCGATCTGTTCGGCCACACGGATCGGATCATGCCAGGGCAGCACGATCACGCAGGTGCCCAGCGTGACACGCCTAGTGCGCCCGGCATAATAGGACAGCAATTGCAGCGGCGCGGGCGACATGGAATAGCCGGTGAAATGGTGTTCCAGGGCGAACAGCGAGTCGAAGCCCAGCGGTTCGGCCAGGTCGCCCAGGATCATGTGTTCATTGTACAGCGCGACGTCCGGACGCCCGGGCTGCGCGAGGATGCTGAGTGCGGTTCCGACCTTCATCCCGATCCACTCCCGTTCTATTTGAAACTTGCGAAACACAGCCCGGTGCCGGTCAGCGCCGGCGTGCGATATCCCGGGACATAGCTGATCCAGTCCAGATCCAGCCCGCCGACCGCGCCGGCCAGGCAGATCCAGTTGCGGATTTCCGAACTGCCCGAGCGCAGCTTGTGCAGCGGGGCGGCGCGGAAGAAGCCGTGATCCTTGTGCCGCAGGGCGGCGATCACCGCCTGGTCGAACGGTTCGTCGACCAGGAAATGGCTGAGCCCGCCCGAGGCCATGATCCCCACCCGCTTGTTGCCGGGGGATGCATCGACGGCCCGCGCCAGGGCACGTCCCAGCGCATGGCAGCGGGCGGGGCCGGGCTGGTTGGGCGGGAAATAGGCGTTCAGGAAGACGGGCACGATCGGGATCGGGCTGTCGCCCATGCAGAAGCGATGGACGTAGGAATAGGCATGGCCTTCGAAGCGTCCGTCGGGGACGGCGCGCATCACCGACAGGTCGAAGCCGTCATCCTGCAGCGACCCGATAAGGTGCTGGGCCAGGTCGGCATCGCACGGATAGTCGCGATCGGCGTCGGGTTCGCGGAACCGCATCATCGCCTGGCCCATCGGGTCCGCGGTCGCGCCTGCCCGCGCGTTGCGGATCGATCGGCCGTAGTACAGCCCGATCGCCGGCATGTTGGTATGGTCGAACAGTTCCTCCTGGTCGTCGCCGACGACGATCAGGGCATCGAGGCTGGCCGATATGACCGCCCCGCGCAGGCGGGCGATGGCATCCTGTGCCTCGGCGTGGCGGCGTGCCAGGGCCTGGGGCGCGATCAGGCCGGCTGCGTCGGCCGGCGCTGCTTCCAGCGCATCCTGGTAGCGGCAGTCCCGCCCGGCCGGATCGACCAGGGCACGCGCCTGGTCGCGCGAGAGGAACATGCCGGCCAGCCAGTCCTCCAGCCGGGAGGTCAGCATCGGGCTGTGGGAAGAACCGAAACCGGCGACCAGATGGGCCATGGCGTCTGCTCCCGTCCGCGTGGGCCGTCCGTCTCAGCGCAGGGGCGAGAAGGACGACGGCATCACCATCAGATTCTCCTGCTTGACGACGATGCCCGAGGCGGCACCGCCCGGCGGCCACAGGCCGCGCGCCACCGCATCGGCGCGGATGCGCTGGCGTTCGGCGGCGTCGCGATAGGCCCAGATATGGACCCATTTGTTCAGCGCCCCGAATTCGGAATACCAGGCACCGACCAGCGGCGAGAGCTTCACCCGTTCGTCGATTTTCTTCGACCAGCGCTCGATCATCTCGGGGATCGCGCCGGGCACCATGGTGTATTGGCGGATTTCGAAGATCGGCCCGACATCGCGCGGCGTCAGCGGCGGCGAGAACGGGGCGGGAATGAAGATCTCGCTCTGCTGCGAGACGACGAATTCCCGGATCGGCGGCGGCCAGCCTTCCTCCTTGGCGGCGGCGGCGCGGATGCGGGCGCGTTCCTCGAAGCTGTCATAGGTCCAGACATGGATGATCTGGTTCAGCGGACCGATTTCGGTGTGCCAGAAGGCGGCGAGCTTCGAGTGCTTCTCGCGGATCGGCAGCGCGGCGGCGAAGCGCTTTTCCGCCTCGGCCAGCGTGGCCGGGCGCAGCTGGTAGGTCCGCACCTCGATGATCATGGTCTTTTCCTCCCCGGTTGCGGGCGCGGACCAGGGTAGTGCGCCTGTCCGGCGCTGTCACGCATGGCGGGAAAACCGCGGCTGTCGGACCTCCGATTGATGCCCTGGCGTGACGCGGACCGGAAATGACGTGAATCAATCGTTATAGATGACGATATATTTCAATTTTGTTGTGTGGCGTTACATCCGGTTGTTTCGCTTGACGATTCGGCCCGCCGGTACGACCCGGATGCGGATTGAAATAGCCGTTATGGTGACTGTATATTCTCGTTTTCCAATACAATGACAAATGCGATGGGACAAAGCCTGCAGAGCACAGCGGCGACGTTCAATAATTCCCACCGATTCGACGTTTGATTCACTAAATGGTGCTTGCATAAATAAATTGAGCGTTGTTAGCTTTGTAACTGTCTGAAACGCCAAACAGGGCGTGGGACGCACGGGTGACCAGACGATACGCTAAACTTGGCTAATTCAATTTGGCGAATACAACCCTGAATAGTGGTTGGATCTTTCTGTTGAAATCGGCCACCGGGGGCATGGGGCAAGCGATGGGGGACACAGACCGCTGGGCCGATCGGGCAATTCGTTGCCAGCTTGACCGATCGAACCTGACCGAGGCGCGTGAGCGCGAGCTGCTGGTGCTGTGCCAGACCGCCGAGACCGAGGCGCGCCGGCAGGCGGCGATGCGGGAATTGTGGGAAAGCCACAGCAAGCTCGTCGTTGCCATCGCATCGCGCTTCCGTCGCCCGGGTATCGAGTTGCTCGACCTGGTCGGCGCCGGACATCTCGGCCTGCACACTGCGATCTCGCGCTTCGATGTGCAGCGTATCGACACACGCCTGTCCTCCTATGCCGCAACATGGATCAGCTGGACGATCAAGGATTACATCAGGCGCAATTGTGCGGTGATGCGCCTGCCAGAGTCGAACGCACATCGACAACTCGCGCAATTGAAAGAGCGGCTCATTCTTGATGCACGCAAAAGCTGTGATCGGGAGGGGATCGAAGCGACCGAGGCAGCGATCAGCCAGCGTATCGGCAGCCGTATCGGCATGGACCCGGCCGAGGTCGCGCAATGCCTGCGCCTGCTGAATGGTGGCGTGTTGAGCCTGCATGCGCACTGGTCCGACGCCGCGGATGCTCCGGCGCTGGAAGATACGCTGGCCGATGACCGCGCCGCGTCGGAAGACGACGTCATCCTGCGGCTGGATCGCGAAAAGGCCCGTCGCCGGGTGCGCGAACTCGCCCACCAGGTGCTGGGAGAGCGGGAGCGCGGGGTGTTCATGGCGCGCTGCATGGCCGACAGCGGCGAGGCGGTGAAGCTGGATGTGCTGGCCGAGAGGTTCGGGGTCACGCGCGAACGGATCCATCAGCTGGAAGCGAGCGCAAAGAGGAAGATCGCCACCGCGCTGTCGCAGGAAGGCTTCGATCAGTTCACCACGAATGTGGAACCGCTGCCCGTCGCCACCACGCCGGTGCGCCGGCGCCCCACGCCGCCGAGGCGCGCGCGCGAGACGATCCGCCTGACGGCCTGACGGTCAGCGGCCGGGCGCGGGGGTCAGCGGAATGGGCGCACCGGAGCCGGCCGACGGGACGCTGACATAGCTCCCTCGGGTCGCGGGCGCCGACACACGGCGGCTTTTCGACAACGACAGCGCCAGGTTGACCGTCGCCGCGTTCAGATCCGGGCTGATGCCCAGCGCCTGGCGATAGGCCAGTTGCGCGTCCTCGTGATGGCCCTGCAGGTCGCGCGCGACACCGAGGTTGTTCAGCGCCGTCGTATCACGCGGGTTGCGCTGGTGCACTTCCAGGAACAGTTTCTCCGCCCGCGCGGGATCGGTGCTCAGCAGCAGGCGGCCCAGCCCGATGCGGGCGCGATCGGATGACGGGTCCTGTTGCAGCGCCGTCTCGAACGCCGAGCGGGCGGCATCGTACTGGCCGATCACCGTCAGGGCGTCACCTTGGATTTCCAGCGCCTGCACATTGTTGGGGGAGTTGGCCAGCACCGCGCCGGTGATCTGCAGCGCAACCGGCGCCGACCCGCCGCGCAATGCCGCATCGGCCGTGTCCAGGCGTGATGCCGACGGCGCCAGGCTGCGCGCCACCGGATTGTCGCAGGCGCCAAGCAGCAGGACCAGGCAGAGAATGCGCAATTTCATGACGGTCGCCCAATCGGATGCAATGTGGAATGAGTCACTCCAGGTACAACCGCCAGGGGGCGACGGCAACCGGATGGCGGACGTGCTAGCGCGCCTTCCGGCTGACCGTAAACGGTCAGCGCGCGCTATCTTATTGTCTGATCGCATGATCGACCCGCTGCCACGGTTCCGCTCGGCGGGATCATGCTCTAGTTTCCCAGCACCTTCATCACCTGGATCATGGCCGGGCCGCCGGCGACGATGAACACGCAGGGCAGGATGAACATGATCATCGGCATGGTCAGCAGCACCGGCAGCTTCGCGGCACGGGTTTCCAGCTTGACCAGCATCTCGTGGCGCAGCTCCGCCGACAGCACGCGCAACGCCTCGGTCAGCGGCGTGCCGTACTGGATGGTCTGGATCAGCGTCGCCCCCAGGCGCTTCAGGCTGTCGAGTTCCGTCCGCAGGCCCAGATTCGCCAGGGCGATACGACTGTCGCTCAGGACCTGAAGCTCGTTCGCGGTCATGGCGAACTCGAAGGCGAGCTCGCGATAGGCCCCGCGCAATTCGGTGGCGACGCGGATGATCGCGGGGCCGAGGCCCAGGCCCGCCTGCGCGCAGATCACCATCATGTCCAGCGCATCGGGCAGGCCGCTTTCCAGGCGCGCCAGATAGCGGGTGCGATACTTGTTCACCAGCCAGTCCGGCAGCATCAGCCCGGCCACCGCGGCGACGGCGGGGACGAAGGTCCGCATCGTGCCGGACAGGTCCATATGGCGCGTCACCGCCCAGGCCAGCAGCGGCAGCGTGACCAGCAGCATCAGCTTGCCGCCGATGAACATCGCCAGGCCCTGGCTGCCGCGCATGCCGGACGCGGCCAGGGTTTTTTCCAGATCCGACGCGGTCTTGCGGGACACGATGCCGGTACTGATGATCGTCTGGCCGACCTTGGCGATCGCCTGCATCGCGGCATCGCGCAGCGACGCCAGGTCGGTGACACTGCTTTCGTGTACCGGCTGCCCGTGGATGATGCGGATGCGCGTCTCGATCCGTTCATGCTTCTGGATATCCTGCAACAGCAGGATCCCGGTCAGGAACATGGCCAGCAGCAGCAGGCCGGAACCGACGAGCAGGAGCTGGAGGCTCATTGCGGCAGGCTCTTTCGGATGATGGTGCGGATCATGAACAGGCCGAGGGACAGCGAGATCACCGCCCCGCCAAGCATGGACTGCCCGGTGGGGTGGACGAACAGCAGGCTGATATAGTCGGGGTTGATCAGATACAGCATCGCGCCGGTGCCGAACGGCAGGATCGCCAGGATCACCGCCGAGGCGCGGGATTCGGACGTCAGCGCCTTGCCGCGGGCCTTCAGCCCGGCGCGCTTGCGGATCACGTCGGCCAGGTTTTCCAGCGTCTCGCTCAAGGTGCCGCCGGTCTGGTTCTGCAGCGACAGGGCGGTGGCGAAGAACCGGTATTCCGGCAGGCCCGAGCGGCGGGCGAGTTCCGTCACGCCGTCCTCCAGCGTCGAGCCGATGGCGATCATGTCGACCAGGCGGGCGAACTCGCCGGCAGTCGGGCTTTCGCTTTCACGCGAAACGATGCGGATCGCCTCCATCACCGGGATGCCGACGCGGATGGCGCGCACGATCATGGCCAGGGCGTCGGGAAACTGCTGCAGCAGCTGCGAACGGCGGCGATTCTCGATCCAGCCGAAATAGTTCCGCGTCAGCAGTACCCATACGACCGGCACCCCGACCCAGGACAGCGGGCCGCCCAGGAACTCGGCCGTCAGGTTCTGTGCCAGCTTGGCCAGGATCAGGGCCACGCTCAGCACGATCCACCATTTGATCGGATACAGCGTCGTCTTGTCCGGATCGAAGCCGAAGAAGCCGGCGAATGTGTAGAACGGCGACGAGCGTTGCGCACTGTCATGGGCGGTGAAGGCGGTCAGCTCGACGCGGGCGGCGCGCGAATGCGGCGTCACCACCGAGACCATCCGCTCCTGCAGGCGTTCGCGATCGGCCTGCGCGCGGGAGACCATCATGCCGCTGACGGCGAGCCCGACCAGCGAGACGCAGGCACCGACAATCAGGAAGATCTGGAAACCGCCCATTCTATGCGTCCTCCATCTCGTCCAGCGCAGCCTTCCAGGCGCGGTCCAGGCCGAAATAGGACAGCCGGCGCAGAAAGCCTGGCGGCACGCGGCTGACCTTGTAGCGGCCGAACAGCCGCCCATCGGGCCCTTCGCCCAGCACTTCGAACTGGTAGATGTCGTTCAGCGTGATGACATCGCCTTCCATCCCGCACACCTCGGTCACCTGCGTGACGCGGCGGCCGCCGTCGCGCTGGCGTTCCACCTGCACGATCAGGTCGATGGCGCCGATGATCTGGGTGCGGATCGCCTTCGACGGCAGGCCCATGTTGCCCATCTGCACCATGTTCTCGATACGGGTCAGCGCGTCGCGGGTGGTGTTGGCATGGATCGTCGACATCGATCCGTCATGGCCGGTATTCATGGCCTGCAGCATGTCGAATGCCTCGCCGCCGCGGACCTCGCCGATGATGATCCGGTCGGGCCGCATGCGCAGGGCGTTGCGGACCAGGTCGCGCTGGTTGATCTCGCCGCGCCCTTCCAGGCTGGCCGGACGCGTTTCCAGGCGCACCACATGCGGCTGCTGGAACTGCAGTTCCGCCGCATCCTCCACCGTCACGACACGCTCGCCATGGTCGATCAGCCGCGACATGGCGTTCATCATCGTGGTCTTGCCCGAACCCGTGCCGCCCGAGATCACGACATTCAGGCGCGCCTGCGACGCGATCTCCAGCGTGCGCGCGACCTGCAGCGTCAGCGCCTTCCACTCCACCAGCTTGGCGAAGTCGATGGCGTTGCGGCCGAACTTGCGGATCGAGACATAGGGGCCGTCGAGTGCGAGCGGCGGGAAGACGATGTTGACGCGCGAGCCGTCGGCCAGGCGGGCGTCGACCATCGGGCTCGATTCGTCGACCCGGCGTCCGACCGCCGCGGCGATGCGCTGGCAGATGTTCTGCAGATGCTGGGTGTCGCGAAACTGGACATTGGACAGCACGACCTTGCCGCGGCGTTCGACGAAGGTCTTGTCCGGGCCATTGACCATGATGTCGCTGATCGTCTCATCCTCGAGCAGCGGTTCCAGCGGACCCAGCCCCAGAATATCATGCACCAGCTCGGCCGCCAGCGCCCGCTGCTCGCGCGCGTTCATCTGGACGCGGCGTTCGGTGGCGATCTCCGAGATCAGCCGCTCCACATCGCCGGTCAGCCGGTCGGCCGGCATCGCCGCGACGACGTTCGGATCCAGCCGCGCCAGGCAAGCGGTGCGCAGTTCGATGACGGATTCATCGGTGATGCGCGTCAGGCTGGGCGTTTCGACCGGCGCCGGCGCCGGCTGCGGTTGCATCGCCGGCGGCGGCGTCGGGTGGGCGCGTCTGCCGAACGACGGCGTGGCCGGATTCATCATTTGCTCCGGCGGAACAGCCGCCACCGCTTCTTCTCGCGCCCGGCGGTCTCGTCCATGATGCTGGCCGAGGCGTCCAGCAGCCGGTGCGAGGCGACCTGGCGCGTCAGTTCCTGGATCCCGGCACGGAACGAGGCGCTGCTGGTGATCGCGGGCTTGCCCATGGTCGCGGCGTTGCCGACCTGGCGCGGCAGGTCGGGGATGGCGACATCGACCTTCATCTTCAGCGCCTCCTCGACCTGGCGCCGTGTCAGGCCGCCGGGCACGCCGACGCGGTTGAGCACGACGATCGCCCGCTGTTCCTGGGTGCGCCCACGCGGCAGCGACAGCAGGCGGACGGTATCGCGCACCGAGGCCAGGGTCGGGTCCATGACCAGCACGCGCTGGTCGACCAGATCGAGCAGGCTGCGATACAGCGGGACCGGCGCGAACGGCACGTCGGAGACGATGAAGTTGTAGCGATGGCGCAGCGAGCCGAGCAGCGAGTCGGCCGCGCCGTCGGCGTGGTTGACGGCGGTGGAAACCTTCTCCTCGCCGGCCAGCACGTGCAACCGGTCCGCCACCGGCTGCGCGGCGCGTTCGGCCAGCAGGGCGTCGATGCGATGCGGCGCTTCCAGCGCCATGCGCAGGCCGGGACCTGGCTGGATGCTGAGCAGGAAGGCCGCCGAACCCAGATGGATGTCGGGGTCCAGCAACACGGTGTGGCGGCGCATCCGCACGCCGAAATTCCAGGCCAGGTTGGTGGCGATCGTGGTCGCACCGATGCCGCCGCGCACGCCGGTCACCGCGATGGCCCGCCCGCCCAGTACCGTGTCGGTGGCGGG
>CAYZKM010000104.1:0-11140 GCA_964478525.1 uncultured Bifidobacterium sp. | reverse complement strand
TGTGAATCATGCGATCAGACAATAAGATAGCGCGCGCTGACCGTTTACGGTCAGCGCGCGCTAGACAAGCGTCAGGCGGCGGTCAGCGTCGGCCAGAGCGCATCGGCCCCCTTGGCGCAGAAATAATGGCCGACCCGCGCCGCCCATTCCGGATCCGAGCCGAATTCCTCCCGCCAGGACCACAGGCGGCGAGTGGACAGCTGCAGGGCGTATTCCTTGGTGAAGCCGATCGCCCCGTGCGCCTGGTGGGCGATCTCGCAGGCCAGCGTCGCGGCCTCGCCGACGCGGGTCTTGGCCATCGCGATCAGGAATTCCTGCCGTTCGGCGTCCTTTTCCAGCGCGGCGATGCCCATGTTGGCGGCCGCCACCGCCGCGGCGGCCTGGCTGGCCAGCACCGCGAGGTTCTGCTGCACGGCCTGGAACTTCGAGATCGGGCGGCCGAACTGCACCCGCTGCTGCGCATAGGTGCAGGCCAGGTCCATGGCGTTTTCCATCGCGCCCGACATCATCGCCGCCCGCGCCAGCGCGCCGCGCTGGTACAGCCCCGCGCGCGAGACGCCGGCGCCAAGCGGGCGGACGGCATCGTCTTCCAGGCGCAGATTGTCGAACACCAGCGTGTCGCGCGCCTCGTTGGCGATGTTCCTGCCTTTGGTCACGGCCGAGCCGCGGGTGCCGTCCAGGGCGACGGCCATTTCAGAATCCGGGCCGTCCGCGATCAGGATGATCCGTTCGGCGTCCGAGGCGTAGGGCAGGCGGCTTGCGGTGCCGGTCAGGCGCCAGCCATTGCCGTCGCGCGTCAGTGTCAATACATCCGTCGCACGCACCGGCCCGACCGTCATCGGCCCGTCGACCGTATCCAGCCCCGCGCCGGCGGCGACCCATCCGGCCAGCATGGTTTCCGCCAGCGGGATCGGCGCCGAGTAGCGGCCGGCGATGCGCAGCACATAGAACAGGTCGGCCCATTCGGCATCGGCGCCACCGGCGGATTCCGGCAACGCCGCCAGTGGCACGCCGGTTTCCGCCACCGCGCGCCACAGATCGGCGGCGAACACGCCGGTTTCGGATGCATCGACCACCTGCTTGGTGCAGATATCCTCGAACAGCCGCCCCATCGTTTCCAGCAGCATCCTGGTTTCGTCACGAACTGCCATGATCTTCAATCCTTCAGGCGCGGCCCGCCGGTAGGGCCGCGCGACACTTCAACGAAGCCCCAGACCGCGGGCGATGATGCCGCGCAGGATTTCCCGCGTGCCGCCCTGGATCGAGAACCGCGGCGCGTTCATCGTGCTGCGCGCGATCATCGAGGCATACAGGTCGACCGCCTCCAGCTCCGGTTCCGTATGAAACAACTGGCGCGCCACCACCGGGATGTCCTGTTCATAGCGCGTGCCCAGATCCTTCACGACCGCGGCCTCGCTGTTCGGATTGATCCCTTCCTGCAACATCCCGGCGATCGAGACCGACATGTTGCGCAGCGTCCCGAGCTGGGAGATCAGCTTGCCCAGGGCCGCCGCGGTCGCGCGGTCGGGGTTCGGGCCGGCCATGCGCACCATCTGCTGCAGCATCTGGAACAGCACCAGGAACCGGTCGGGCGCGCTGCGCTCGAACGCCAGCTCGCCGGTCACCTGGTTCCAGCCATTGCCTTCCTTGCCCAGCAGGCGGTTGTCGGGAACGAACACGTCGGTCAGGAAGATCTCGTTGAAATGATGCTCGCCCAGCAGGTTGATCACCGGGCGGATCTCGATCCCCGGTGATTTCAGGTCCAGCAGGAACTGCGTGCCGCCGGCATGGCGGTCGACCTCCTCCTGCCCTTCCTGCGCCATCTTGCAGAACAGGATCGCATAGTCGGCGCGATGCGCGTTCGACGTCCACAGCTTGCTGCCGTTGATGCGGTAGCCGCCATCGACCTTCACCGCGCGGGTGCGTGTGCCGGCCAGGTCGGACCCCGAGTTCGGCTCGCTCATGCCGATGCAGAAGGTCAGCTCGCCGGCGGCGATCTTCGGCACGAAGGTCTGCTTCTGCTCCTCGGTGCCGAAGCGCAGGATCGACGGCCCGCTCTGGCGGTCGCCGGTATAGTGCGCCGACAGCGGCGCGCCGGCGACCAGCATCTCCTCGATGATGACATAGCGTTCGAAGGCGGATCGTTCATGCCCGCCGTACTGTCTGGGCCAGGTCATGCCGATCCAGCCCTTCCTGCCCATCGCGCGGGAGAAGTCGCGGTTGAACTCCCCCTTCGAGAACCCCATCAGGCCCTCGTGCTCCTTGATGAAGGCTCGGACTTCCTTGCGCAGCACCTCGGTCTCGGGTGGCAGTTCGATCGGGTCGAACCGGAACATCGGTGTCGCCATCGTCGTCTCCCCTATCTCGTTCTGTCGGGCCGGTGGCGGTTCGCGTGAACCGTCATTGCGGCCAGTCCGTCTTGAACCCTGCGAAACTGTGCGGGATCCGCCTGATATCGCTCACCACGTCCCGGGCCAGGCCGGGCGGCGTGCCGGCGGGGAAATGCACATCGATCGAATCCGCCGCGCCCCCGAAGCGTTCGGCGATCGCCGCCGGCAACTGCGCGAACGTGCCGCAGGCGGCGAAGATGCGGACGGTGTCGTCGGACACCTCGGCCGCCATCTCGTTCCAGCGGCCCTCGACCGACATGCGGTGCAGCTTCAGGCCAAGGTCGTGCAGCCCGTGCATGGTCAGGATCGGCAGATAGGTCCGCGTCGAGCCGTAGAAGCCGATGCGCCGGCGGGCCAGGTCCATCTCGGCCGCCACCGTCGCCTCGTCGGGCCCGGTGCAGACGAAGCCGCCGCCATGGATGTCGAAGTTCAGCCGCGACCGGCCGCTGCGGCGCAGGCCTTCGTTCAACTGCGGCATGCAGACTTCTTCCAGGTACCGGCGCGAACAGATCGGATGCAGCCGCACCCCGTCGCACACCTGCCCGGCCACGCGCAGCATCGCATCGCCCACCGCGGCGATGGTGACGGGGATCATCGGCAGCCCGGTCGGCTGCGGCGAGAAATCCGGCGTCATCAGCGACAGCTTGTAGTGCGGGCTGTCGAAGGCCAGGGGGGTGCGGGTTTCCCAGCACCGCCAGATCGCCCGCAGCGCCAGCACATAGTCGCGCAGCCGTGGCGCCGGCGCGGACCAGGGAATGCCGAAGCGGCGTTCGTTGTGCCCCTTCACCTGGCTGCCCAGTCCCAGCACGAAGCGGCCATTGGCATTGGCGTTCAGGTCCCAGGCCTGCGACGCCAGCACCGTCGGGCTGCGCGGGAACGCCACCACCACCGATGGCGTCAGCTCGATCCGCTGCGTGGCCAGCGCGGCCAGCGCCAGCGGGGTCATGGCGTCGTTGCCGGTTTCCACCGTCATCACGGCGTCGAAGCCCGCCGCCTCGGCCGCCTGCGCGGCGGGCGCCACCGCGCGCCAGTCACCCAGCGGGATTTTCGTGAATACACGCATGTCTACACCATTGTCAGGCCGCCCGAGACGGAGATCGTCTGGCCGGTCATGTAGGCCGCCTCGTCCGACAGCAGGAACGCGATCATGCCGGCATAGTCGTCGGGCTGGCCGATGCGCCTCAACGGGATCGCGCGCGCCATCGCTTCCCCGATCTTGTTGCCGGCGGGGGACGATGCCTGGAAATTGTCGAACAGCGGGGTATCGGTCGGGCCGGGGCACACCACGTTCAGCGTCACGCCCTTGCGCGCAAGCTCGCGCGCCAGGGTCTTGGTGAAGGCGATCAGCCCGCCCTTGCACGCGGCATATACCGCTTCCCCCGACGAACCGACGCGGCCGGCATCGGATGCGACGTTCACCACGCGGCCGAAGCCGTGCTGCGCCATGCCGCGCGTCACCACATGGTGCATCACAAGTGCCCCACGCAGGTTGATGCGGATCACCTTGTCCCAGAAATCCTCGTCGGTATCCAGGAAGTTGACCGGTATGTCCCACCCCGCGACATTGGCCAGGCCCTCGGTCGGGCCGAACTCCCGCTCGAACGCCGCCACCGCGCTGGCCGCCTGCGCGCGGTCGGCGATGTCGACCTTGAACGCCCGCGCCCGGCCGGCATCGCAATGCGACACGGTGTCCCGCGCGCCCTGCTCGTTCAGATCGAAGATGCCGACGATGCAGCCTTCCTCGACCAGGCGCAGGGCCGCCGCGCGTCCGATCCCGCTGGCACCGCCGGTCAGGATCACGCGCCGCCCTTCCAGACCACGCATCGCCGGTCAGCCCCGCGCCAGGCGGCGCTGCACGAATTCCAGCCGGTCCTGGCCCCAGAAAATGTCCTCGCCGATCACATAGGTCGGCGCGCCGAACACGCCGCGATCCAGCGCCGCCCTGGTGTCCGCCACCCGCCGTTCCGCCCATTGCGGATCGTCGGCGAACCGCATCACCCGGTCCGGGTCCAGCCCGGCCTCGGCGACCAGCCCGGCCAGCGTCGGCAGGTCGCCGGCGTCCTTCTCCTCCTGCCAGACGGCCTTCAGGACACGATGCGCCAGCCGGATCGCCGGCTGATCGCCGATCGTTTCCCGCACGCCGATCACGCACGACGCCGCCGGCACCTCGGCCGACGGGAAGTGCTTCGGCTGCAACGTGATGGGAATGCCCAGATGGTCGCGCCAGCGGCGCAGCTCCTGCATCCGATAGGCCTGGCGCTGCGGCGCCCGCTTGGGCAGCGGCAGCCCGCCCGAGGCGGGGAAGATGGTCCCGAAATCCACCGGCCAGATGCGCAGCGACGCGCCGCTGGCCATCGCCATGGCCTCGATCCGGGCCGCGCCCAGATGTGTCCAGGGCGAGTTCAGGGATGCGTAATAGTCGATATGCAGAGCCATGGCGCTTCCTCTCGGGATTGCCCGCGATCCTGATGGACCCGCGTCCGCTCGGCAAGGGACCGGCCCCCATGGATGGTCCCGGCGGGCCGGCGCCATGGGCAGCCAGTCATGCGGGCTGCAACGCCGTCAGCAGCGCCAGCGATCCGCCAGCGCGGTCAGCGCCATCGGGCCGAACGGTTCGGCGCGGCGGGCGGCATTTTCATTGGCGAAATTCACCACGATGCGGGCGGCCTCGGCGACGCCGCTGCCGGCGGGCGGACAGGCGCGCCGTTGCGAGCGGGCAATGTCCATCGTCGCGGCCACGGCACCCGCGCAGGCGCCGATCTGCATCGCATTGCCGTTGGGGTCATTCTCGGCCAGCGCGCGGCAGCCCTGCAGCAGGGACCCGGTGGTGACGATGTCGGCTTGTGCCCATGCCATCGCCGGCATCGACAGGCCGGCAACAACGGCCAGGGCCATCAAACGCTTCATGCTTCGTCGTCCTTTTTTGGAATGCGGCCGATATTATCAGGGCCGGTGCGGAACCAACACCCCGTGCGCCGGACGGTTGCGCGCGGCGGCGTCCCACATCAGCCGGGGGTCGAAGGTTTCAGCGGCAAACATCGTCAGGATCACCACCCCGCAGAACGCCACCGCGCCGATGCCGGGCTCGATGGTGATCACGTTGCCGAACCGCACCAGCGCGCCCAGCAGCGCCTCCATGAAGATGTCGATCATCGACCAGCGGCCGATCCAGCAGATCACCCAGTACAGCCGCGTGCGGTCGCGCAGCCAGCCGGTGCGCCCGGTATGGGTGGCGATCAACAGCGCCGACAGGCCCACCAGCTTCAGCATCGGCACCGCGATGCTGGCGAAAAACACCAGCGCGGCCAGCGGATACATCCGCGACGAGATCAGCTCCTCCACCCCGCCCAGGATGGTGCTGGGCGCGCCGGCGCCCAGCTGCATCACGGTCATCACCGGAAACACGTTCGCCGGCACGTACAGCACCGCCGCAGCGATCACCAATGCCCAGGTGCGGGCCAGCGCGTCGGGCTTGCGGTGATGCAGCCGCCCGCCACAGCGCGGGCAGCGCGGATGCGCCCCGTCGGGCACGCTGACCAGGTGGCAGGTCTCGCAGCCGACCGCGCCGGGGCGATGATCGGTGTCATGACCGGTGTCGTCACGCGGGTCCAGACGCTGCCAGATCTCCTCGCGGTTCAGGGCGGTATCGGCCCAGATCAGCATGAAGGTCAGCGCCAGCAGCACATAGACGCCGATATCCAGCGTGATCTGCACCAGATCGCCCAGCTTCACATAGGCGACGAACACGCCGAACACGAAGACTTCCAGCATCGACCATGGCCGCAGCTTCTCGGCGATCACGAACACCCGCCGCAGATGCGCCGGCCGGCGCCGCAGATGGACGCGCAGCAGCACATACAGCGTGCCGACCAGCTTGATGAACGGCGCCAGCGCGACCACGAAGATCACCACCAGCGCCAGCGACGGCATGCCGCGGCGCACCAGCTCCTCGGGCCCCGAGAACAGGCCGGCGGTCAACGAGATGCCGGCGGTCTCCACGCTCAGCATCGTGGTCAGCGACAGGATCGTCAGCAGCGCCAGCGCGGCCACGGTCAGCGCGATCGAGCGGTCCAGCGTGTGCGACTTCGCGCTGTGCAGCAGCGTGCCGCACGCGGCGCACTGCGCGCTCATGCCCTGCGACAGCGCGGGCACCAGCTGGAACGTGCCGCAGCCCGGGCATTCGCACATCCGCGCCGGCACGGTCGGTGTCATCGCGTCGGGCGGGGCTGGGCGATCAGGGCGGCCAGGCCATCAGCGAGCTGGCCCACCGCCGCACTGGCCGCGGCGACCTGTGCGGCGGTGTCGGCGCCGGTCACCGGCACGGTGAAGCGGAAGCTGCGCAGGACCGGGGCCGCCTGGCGCGGGAAGGACAGGCTGGCCTGCGCCGCCAGCAGCAGCGCCCCGGAGGTGTCGCGATCCAGCCGCTGGATGTTCAGCTCGATGGTGACGTCGGGCTTGGCCGAGACCGCCCCGCCCTCGTTCAGCACGGTGCTCTGCGGCAGGCGCTGGCCCAGTTCCTCGACCAGGATGCGCGACAGCATCGCGGTCAGCGGCTCGCCCCACCAGTCATTGGCCAGCACGTCCAGCCGGTAGCCTTCGGACGACCGCACGATCGGCGTGCGATCCAGATAGCGGGCGATGCCGATCTGCTGCACCACCACCACCTTGGGGCCGACCGCCTGCTCGGCCCCGCGCACCGGGGCGATGGTATACAGCGACGGGTTGGGCGACGTGGTGCATGCCGCCAGGCCCAGCAGGCAGACAAGCAGCAGGGCACCAGCCCGGCCGGCGGTGAACAGGGCGCGCGTCATTCCAGTCCTCCGTTGGTGCGCCCCTTCAGCAGGGCCTCGGGGTGGCGGGTCAGCAGGTCGGCCAGGGTCCGGATCGACCGCACGGCGTCGTTCACCTGCACCAGCAGCCGTTCCAGATCACGGCTGAACTTGGTGTTGTCGCCATACCCGTTGTCCAGCGACACCATCAGCCTGTTCGCGCTGGTCAGGGATTTCTGCAGCCCGGCCGTGATCTCGGGCAGCTGTTTCAGCGCCGGCGCCAGCCCCAGCTCCACCTTCTGCGCCAGCAGGGTGAAGCTGCGCACGGCGGCCGACACGTCGTTCAGCGTCTGGCGGGTCTGCGGATCGTTCGCCACGCCCTGCGCCGATGCCAGGATGCCTTCCAGGCTTTTGCCGATTTTGGCGAAGGGGATCTGGTTCACGTTGTCCAGCAGCGCGGCGGCCGAGGCCTGCAGGCCGGCCAGGCCCGCCCCCTCGGCGCTGGGGATCAGGATGTCGGCCCCGACCATGCTGACGGTGGCCGCTGGCGCGTTCTGGTCGAATTCCAGCGACACGATCTGCTGGCCCGTCAGCAGGCTGGCGGAATCGAGCCTGGCCCGCATCCCGCGATTCACCATGGCCTGCGCCGCGTCCAGCGGGGTGGCGAACAGGCTGGCCGAACCGACGCCGATGATGCGCTCAGGCTGGATCTCGAAGCGCACCGGCGCGCGGATGACCCGGTTCGCGCGATCCAGCTCCAGGCGGACATCCAGCACCTGCCCGACCTTCAGCCCGTGCATCACGACATCGGCGCCCGGTGCCAGGCCGCGGACCGACCCGTTGAAATAGGCCAGGACCGAGACGTTGCGGCTGTAGCTGGCCGCCGCGGCGGTGTCGCGGTCGGGGAACAGCGGGAACACGGTGGTGTCGTGCGTCGCCTTCTGGTCCGGCGCCAGCCCCGGCGTGTCGAAGGCCAGCCCGCCCAGCACCAGCGCGCGCACCGACTCCAGCTGCACCTCCACCCCGGTCCCGCCCAGCTTCACCGACAATCCCGATGCGTTCCAGAACCGCGTCTGGTCGTGCACATAGCTGTCGAAGGGCGCCCGGACGAAGGCATGGATGGTGACGCTTTCGGCCATGTCGGCCAGGTCCCAGCCCAGGACCTCGCCCACCTGCAGGTCGCGGTAGAACACCGGCGAGCCCAGCGAGATCGATCCCAGCCGGCTGGCCTTCAGCAGAAATGTCCGGCCCGGCACGTTGGCCTGGATCACCGGCGGGTTCTCGGACCCGGTGAAGTCCCGCTTGGCATGGGAATCGGACCGGCCCGGCATCATCCCGACATACGACCCGGACAGCAGCGTCTCCAGCCCGCTCAGGTTGCCGGCGAACAGGCGCGGCTTCACCACCCAGAAGACGGTGTCGTCGGTGATCAGGTCCTTGGCGTCCTGGGTCGTGGCGATCGTGACGATCACCCGCTTGCGGTCGGGCGTCAGCTTCAGCCCCTTCACCGTGCCGATGACCAGGTCCTTGAATTTCAGCTGCGACTGCCCGGTCTGCAGGCCTTCCGCGGTCTCGAAGGTGATGGTGATGACCGGGCCTTCCTTCGACAGCGTCTCCCACGCCAGCCACAGGCCGATGCCGACCGCCAGCAGCGGGATGATCCAGATCGCCGAAATCCGGCGCGACCGCCGTGTGGTCGCCACCACGGGGGAAGGCGCGCTGCTGGTGTCACTCATTCCGGCTGTTCTGCCCCCTCGATGGACTGCCTGGCCCTGTCGGCCCCCGTTGATGCGCGATGCGCCCCCCCTGCCGCAAGTCCCCCATTGTTACACCGCGTCCGCCGCTGGAGATGCGCGCCCTGTCGGTCCATCATGCCGATGACGCGGAAGGAGCGGAACCATGATCGGCTTCGGGGCATCGATGTTCTTCACCGACTATGCGATGGCGCCCGATGCGCTGGGCCGAGCACTGGAGGAGCGGGGGTTCGATTCGGTCTGGGCGCCCGAGCATTCGCACATCCCGCTCAGCCGCAAGACGCCGTTCCCGGCGGGCGGGGAACTGCCGAAGAAATACTACGACGCGATGGACCCGTTCGTGGCCCTGGCCGCGGTGGCGGCGACCACGCGCACCCTGCGGCTGGGCACCGGGGTGTGCCTGGTCGCGCAGCGCGATCCGATCCAGACCGCCAAGCTGGTGGCCTCGCTGGACCGGGTATCGAACGGACGGTTCCTGTTCGGCATCGGCAATGGCTGGAACCAGGACGAGATGGAAAACCACGGCACCGCCTTCGCCACCCGCCACAAGCGGGCGCGGGAGAATGTCGAGGCGATGAAGCGGATCTGGACCGACGACGTGGCCGAATATCACGGCGAGCTGGTCGATTTCGGACCCATGAGCGCCTGGCCCAAGCCGGTCCAGCGCCCACACCCCCCAATCTATGTCGGCGGTGCCTTCCCCTTCTCCGCTCGGCGGGCGATCCGCTACGGGGACGGGTGGCTGCCGCAGGCGGCGCGGGCCGGGGCGTACCGGCAGATCGCCGATATGATCCCGGCATTCCGCACCATGGCGGCGGAAGCCGGCCGCGATCCCGGGTCCATCGCGATCACCGTCTGGCACGGGCGCAAGGATGCCGACCTGATGAAGCGATACGAAGATCTGGGCGTGGAACGCGTGGTCTTCTCGCTGGAGTCCGCCGGCGCCGAGGTGCTGCTGCCGGTGCTGGACGAGCTGGCCGGGTTCATCCGCCGCGTGCGAGGCTGACCGCCGCGCGGCCGAATGGCCGGAAACAACAAATCGGGGAGAGCATCCATGCGTCGTCTCGCAGCCATCATCCTGGCGGTCCTTGCCGCGGCACCGGCGCCGGCCCTGGCGCAGGACCGCTATCCGTCGCGCCCGGTCAAGCTGATCGTGCCGTTCACGCCCGGCGGGCAGACCGACATCACCGCACGCCTGATCAGCAACCATATCAGCCAGTCGATCGGGCAGCCCCTGGTGATCGAGAACCGCAGTGGCGCCGGCGGGTCGATCGGCGCCGAGATCGCGTCCAAGGCACCGCCCGACGGCTATACGCTGCTGCTGGCGACCAGCTCGACGCATTCGACCAACCCCTACATCTATCCGAAGCTGGCCTATCACCCGATCGACAGCTTCACGCCGATCGCGCACATCACCATCGCGCCGATGGCGCTGGCGGTGCACCGCTCGCAGCCGTTCAACTCGGTGCGGGACCTGGTGGCCTGGGCCAAGGCCAATCCCAACAAGCTGAACTACGGGTCATCGGGCGTGGGGTCGCTGAACCACATCATGGGCGCGCTGTTCAACCTGTGGGCGGGGGTGGAGACGACGCACATCCCCTATGCCGGCGCGGGTCCCGAGATGGCGGACCTGATGGCGGGCGTGATCCAGATGGACTGGAACGCGGCGGCGGTGCTGACCGGCGGGGCGAAGACCGGGCAGATCCGCATCCTGGCCACGACGATGCAGCGGCGCGCCTATGCGCTGCCCGATGTGCCGACGATGGCGGAATCGGGCTATCCGGACATGAACGCGTTCAGCTGGACGGTGCTGTTCGGCCCGGCCGGCACGCCGCCCGAGGTCGTTACGGTCATGAGCCGAGCGGCGCGGGCGGCATTGGCGGATCGGGGTGTGGTGGCGCGGATGGAGGAGATCGGCGCGGAACCGGTGCCCGATACGACGCCCGAGAAGACCGCGGCGTTCGTGAAGGCCGAGTATGAACGGTGGGGCCCGCTGGTGAAGCTGTCGGGCGCGAAGGTGGAGTAGGATGGGGCGTGGCCGGCCCGTACCGGCCACGCCGTCCCGTCATTTGTAGACGAACTCCGCGCCATCGAGGTCGATCGCCGGGATCTGGTCCTTCTCGCTCCAGTAGTCCTGCGTGTGCGCCCATTCCGGCTTGTCGCCGCGCTTGGGCAGCAGGTGCATGCCGCGCATCAGGTAGCCGGGATTGAAATTCTCGGGGTCGAT
>CAYZKM010000103.1:0-11172 GCA_964478525.1 uncultured Bifidobacterium sp. | reverse complement strand
CATCACCGTGCCCATCGTGGTCTGGGTGATGATCGGCTTCTTCGAGGGCCTTCCCGGCGAGCTGGAGGAAGCCGCGCTGGTCGACGGCGCCACCATCTGGCAGGCCTTCCTCTATGTCGCGATGCCGCTCGCTCGGCCTGGCATCACGGTGGCGATGATCCTGTCGTTCATCTTCTCGTGGAACAACTTCATCTTCGGCGTGGTGCTGGCCGGGCGATCCACCCGCACCCTGCCCGTCGCGGTCTACAACGTGCTGACGTTCGAGCAGATCAGCTGGGGTCCGCTGGCCGCCGCCGCGCTGGTCGTGACCGCGCCGGTGCTGCTGCTGACGCTGCTGATGCAGAAGGAGATCGTCGCGGGCCTGACCACCGGCGGGGTCAAGGGCGGATAGGCATCCGCTTGACCGCTCGGCGCCTGGTTGCAACCCAGAACCGCCACGACCATGTTCGGGCCGGCCCCCGCTCCCACGGCCGGACGGCTACCGAAGTCCGCTGTGCGTAGCCCCGCCGAAGGTGCATTGCTTCGCGATGGCATCGGGGGCCATGACCGCCGCCGGCCAGCAGGCAGCCACCAGCCGTCCTGGCCCTTTCCGCGTTGCGACAGCACGGCACCGTACTGCCCGGGCGTGATGTTCACTCGACGCCCGCCCCGGTCACGGAAACGCGGCCGTCGGGCCGGTCCCCGCGCGGGCCGGCATCATCACCGGTCCATCGTCCGATACCCCACGCCGGGCTCGGTCAGGATGATCGCCGGCTCCGACGGCTTCGCCTCGATCTTCTGGCGCAGCTGGCCGATGAAGACCCGCAGATAGGCCACGTCCTCGACATGCGCCGGTCCCCACAGCTTGCTCAGGATCTGGCGATGGGTCAGCACGCGGCCGGGATGCTGGGCCAGCAGCGTCAGCAGGTCGAATTCCTTGGGCGTCAGCCGTACCGGGCGGCCATCGACCTCCACCCGATGCGCCGCGAGATCGATCAGGACCGGACCCAGCCGCAGGCGTTCCTCGGGTGGGTGGTCGGCGCGGCGAGGGCGCAGGCAGACCCGCACGCGGGCCAGCAGCTCGCCGATCGCGAACGGCTTGCCGATGAAATCGTTGGCGCCCAGGTCCAGCGCGGCGATCTTCTCGGCTTCCTGGTCATGCGCCGACAGCACGATGATCGGCACCTCGGATCGCTGCCGCAGCGACCCGATCACGGACTTGCCGTTCAGGTCCGGCAGCCCGAGGTCCAGGATCACCAGGTCCGGCATCCTGGCCCCGCATATCCGCAAGGCGGATGCCGCGTCGTCCGCCAGCTCCACCGCATAGCCCGACGCGCCCAGCGAATGGCGCAGGAAGCGCTGGATCTGCGGCTCGTCATCGACCACCAGGATATGCTGCCGTTCGGTCATGCCGGCCTCGCATCCCCGGTCGGCAGCACCACGCGCATCCGCGTGCCGCCGGTTGCCGTGACCGGGCTTTCCGCCTCGATCGATCCGCCCAGGGCCTGCACGCTGCCCTTGCAGATCGACAGGCCCAGCCCGGTGCCCGGCACCACCGTGTCGCCGCCCCGAAAGAACGCGTCGAACAGCCGGTCGCGATCCTGTTCGGCGATGCCGCGGCCCTGATCGGTCACGGTCACGGTCAGCCGGTCGTCCTGACGGGTGATCGCGACCTGCACCGGCTTGTCCGCCGGCGAGAACTTCACTGCGTTCTCGATCAGGTTGAACAGGATCAGGTCGAACAGCGACGCATCCGAGTGGATCAGCGGGCTTGGCGTCGGTGCGGCCAGTGCGATCGCCCGGTGCGGGAACGCGATGCGGGCGCGCCGCACGGCGCCCTGCGCGGCATCGGCCGGGTCGATCCACTCCAGATGCGGGTCCAGCCCCGATTGCAGCCGGGTCATGTGCAGCAGATTGGCGACGTAGCGGCCCAGCCGGCCGGTCTCCTCCTCGATGGCCAGCAGCAGGTCGGCGCGGGCATCCGCCCCCAGCGCGTCACCCAGCTGCCGCAGGCTGGTCACCGAGCCCAGGATCGTCGCCAGCGGCGTGCGCAGATCGTGCGACAGCGAGGTCAGAAGGGCCGAGCGGAGTGCTTCCTTGTCGGCTTTTTCGCGGGCGTCGCGGGCGGCCTGGGCCAGGACCAGGCGCTCGATCGCCACCGCGCCCTGGCGCACCATGGACAGCGTCGCCCGCTCCGCCTCGATCGCGAAGGGCCGGCCGGACGGGCGGCGGGCGATGCCGACGATGTCACGGGCGTCATTGATCAGGGGCAGCGGGTGGAACGAGAACCGGCTGCCGTCCCACCCCTGCGCCGTCGCCGGCTGCATCGATCCGTAGCGCGCCGCCCGTTCGGCCATCTGCAGGTCGACCGCGCCCACGGCCAGGCCGGCCGGCATGGTACGGGGCACCGAGACCTGGCCGTTCTCGACACGGACCAGCACGATGTCGCTGTCCTCCACCTGCGTCAGGTGGGTCAGCATCGTGGCCTCGACCCCGGCGATGGTGCTGGCCTGGCCGAGATCGAGCGAGAAGGCCGACAGCAATTCCAGCATCGCGGCGCGATGGCGCGCGGCCTGGGCGGCTTCCCGCATGCGCCCGGCCAGGAATCCGGTCAGCGCGGCGGCCAGCAGGAACACCGCCAGGGCGAGCGCGTCCTCGGGCCGGGTGACCAGCAGGGTGTACAGCGGCTCGACGAAGAAGAAATTATAGCCGAGGAAGGCAAGTGCCGCGGCAACCAGCCCGGCCCAGAACCCGAACCAGACGGCGCAGGCCAGGACGGCGGTCAGGAACACCAGCGACAGGTTGGCGGGCGGCAGGACGCCGTGCAGCCACTGGCCGAGAAGGATGGCACCGCCGATCACCGGCACGGTCGCCGCGATCCCGGAGGGGCGGGGCACCGATCGCCAGGTCGGCAACGTCAGCCGTGGCAGCACCGTATCGGTATTCCCAGCCATGCTGGCGCATGTGGCGTGCCTGCCGGCATCTGTCCACCGTCTTTACGAAATCCTTATCGCGCCCAGCCGGAACCCATATCGCTTCCTTATGTCGCGCTGGCCAGTTTGCCGCGGTTCCGCCGGATGTCCCGGCGGCGAAAGGGTGCGCATGACCAGTCTGGCCCAAACCCACCCGCGCACGCCGGCGATGCCAGGCGCGGGGTTCCTGGCACTCGCGCTGGGATCGATCGGGATCGTCTATGGCGATATCGGAACGTCTCCCCTGTATGCGTTCCGCGAGGCGATGCTGGCGGCCGGCGGTCATGGCGGGGCGGTGCGCCCCGACGACGTGCTGGGCGTGGTGTCGCTGATCCTGTGGGCGCTGATGATCATCGTGACCCTGAAATACGTCACCGTCCTGCTGCGGGCCGACAACCAGGGCGAGGGCGGGACGCTGTCGCTGCTGGCCCTGGCGCAGCGGGCGCTGGGTTATGCGGCGCCGGGGATCGTGATCGTGGGCGGCATCGGGGCGGCGCTGTTCTATGGCGATGCGCTGATCACCCCGGCGATCTCGGTGCTGTCGGCGGTCGAGGGGCTGAAGCTGGTGACCGCCCAGTTCGACCCGTATATCCTGCCGATCACGCTGGCCATCATCGTCGGGCTGTTCCTGATCCAGTCGCACGGCACCGCCGCGGTGGCGGCCTGGTTCGGCCCGATCACCCTGGTCTGGTTCGTCGCGATGGCGATCGGCGGCGCGGCGCAGGTCGCGCGCGATCCGTCGGTGCTGATGGCGATCAATCCGCTGTACGCAGCCAGCTTCCTGGTGCACAATGGGCTGATCGGCCTGGTCGCCCTGGGTGCCGTATTCCTGGCCGTGACCGGTGCCGAGGCGCTGTATGCCGATCTCGGCCATTTCGGCCGCTGGCCGATCCAGTTCGCCTGGCTGTGCGTGGCCTTCCCCGCGCTGACCCTGAACTATCTGGGCCAGGGCGCGCTGGTGCTGAACGATCCGGCCGCGCTGGAGAACCCGTTCTTCCTGCTGTACCCGGACTGGGCCCTGCTGCCCGTGGTGGTGCTGGCGACGCTGGCCACCATCATTGCCAGCCAGGCGGTGATCACCGGCGCCTACTCGCTGACCCGCCAGGCGATCCAGCTGCGGTTGGTGCCGCGGATGAAGATCCTGCACACATCCGAGTTCCAGGCCGGGCAGATTTTCATGCCGTCGGTCAATTTCCTGCTGATGGTGGGCGTGCTGGGCCTGGTCGTGGCGTTCGGGTCGTCGTCGAAACTGGCCAGCGCCTACGGCATCGCGGTGACCGGCACGATGGTGGTGACGGCGATGCTGGCCATGGTGGTCGTGCGCCGGCTGTGGGGCTGGCCGATCTGGGGCACGATGGCGCTGATCGTGCCCTTCCTGATCATCGACCTGGTGTTCCTGGGGGCCAATCTCATGAAATTCCTGGAAGGTGGCTATGTCCCCCTGCTGATCGCCGGCGCGATCGGCACCATCATGTGGACCTGGATCAAGGGCACCGCGATCCTGGCGGCGAAGGACCGCGACAGCGAAATCCCGCTGCACGCCTTGCTGCGGACGCTGGAACGCCGCCCGCCGCCGACGATCCCCGGTACCGCGATCTATCTGACCCAGCACCCGGATTTCGCGCCGGTCGCGCTGATGCACAGCCTGAAGCACTTCAAGTCCCTGCATGAACGCAACATCATCCTGACCATCGTGACCGCCGATGTCCCGCGCGTGCCGGCCCAGGACCGGATCGAGCTGGCCGCGGTCGATCCGCGTTTCCAGCGCCTGCGGATGACCTTCGGCTTCATGGAGGAGCCGAACGTGCCGCTGGAGCTGGAACGGTACCAGGCGCCGGGCTGGACCTTCGAGATCATGACGACCTCGTTCCTGGTCTCGCGCCGGGCGCTGCGGCTGGCGGCGCAAAGCGCGATGCCGGCCTGGCAGAGCCGGCTGTTCATCTTCCTGGCACGCAACGCGGCGGATGCCTCGGCCTATTTCCACATTCCGGCCGGCCGGGTGGTGGAGATCGGCACGCAGGTGAACGTCTGAGCGGGAGGCGGTCCTCGCCATCGGGTGCTTTCGCCGCCGCCACGCCGCTTCTATAAGTCGCGGACCGATCGCCCAGGAGGAAACGAATGATCCGCCGCCGCCAGTTGCTGGCAACCTCAGCCGCCGCCCTCGCCGCGCCCGCGATCGTGGAGCGTGCGAATGCCCAGTCGGCCTTCGACTGGAAGCAGTTCAAGGGCCAGTCGATCGAGGTCAACTACCAGCTCTCTCCGCGTGGCGACCTGGCCAAGCGGAGCATCAAGGCCTTCGAGGACCTGACCGGCATGAAGGTCGGGTTCGAGCAGATCCCCGAACAGCAGCAGCGCCCCAAGGTGGCGATGGAGATGGCGACCGGGCGTCCCAGCTTCGACGTCGTCAATGTCGGCATGCACGTGCAGAAGCGGCTGGTCGAGAGGGCGAAATGGATGGAGGATCTGCGTCCGCTGATCGCCGACGGGTCACTGACCAACCCCGATTTCGACCTTGGCGATTTCAGCAAGCCGTCGATGGCGGTCGCCACCGGCGAGGATGGGCGCATCAACGTCCTGCCGCTGAACCAGGACCTGTTCATCCTGTTCTACAACAAGGAATTGCTGGCCGAGAAAGGCTTCAAGGCGCCGCCGAAGACGTACGACGAGCTGTATGCGATGGCGAAGGCCCTGACCGATCCGGGCAAGCAGGTCTATGGCTTCGTCGGCCGCGGCCTGAAGAACGCCAATGTGGTCCTGTATGACAACATCCTGCTGGGCTGGGACCAGGAAACCGTCACCCCCGACGGCAAGAAGCTGCTGACCGACACGCCGGCGGCGGTCGAGGCCGCGCAGTACTACCAGAAGATCATGCGCGACTGCGGCCCGCCGGGGAATATCGGCTTCAACTGGAACGAATGCCAGACCACGTTCATGCAGGGCCGCGCGGCCATGTGGTGGGACGGCATCGGCTTCTCGGCCCCGCTGCTGGACAAGACCAAGTCCAAGATCGTGGAGAAGGTCGGCTTCGCCCCGGTTCCGGCCGGCCCGAAGTCGCAGAACTGCGCGACCTTCATCGACGGCATCGGCATCCCCGCCACGGCCAAGAACAAGAAGGCCGCCTGGCTGTTCGTGCAGTGGATCACCGGCAAGGACATGCAGACCGAGCAGCTGCGCTCGGGCGCCGGCACCCCGCCGCGCCTGTCCTGCTATGGCAAGCAGGACGTGGTGAAGACCAGCGCCTTCCCGCAGGAATGGTTCGACACGACGGCGGTCAGCCTGAAGATGGCGCGGTCCGGCCTGCCGGTGATCGTGCCGGTGACCGAGTTCCGCGATACGATCGGCACCGGGCTGACCAATATCGTGGGCGGCGCCGATCCGGCGACCGAACTGAAGAAGGCGACGGCGGCGTTCCAGCCGGTGCTGGACAAGTCGAACGAAGGCTGAGCCGACGCGGGACCAGGGTCGGCCCTGGTCCCGGATTTCAGAATCTGCGGCGCAGCATCAGCAGGCCGGACAGCCCGCTCAGCAGCACCGGCAGCCCCGCGGGCGCCGGCACCGCGGCTTCCGAAGCCGCGGTCAGCCGGAAGATCTGGCCGTTATTCTTGGTCAGGACATAGAGTTCGCCATCCTGGTCGACGCCGAGGCGGGCATCGGCCCGTTGCGCGCCCAGGATATCGAGCAGCGAGGTCGGCGCGCCCTCGTATATTAGCTGTAGCTCATGAAAGCCGAGGACACCGGCGGGATCGTCATCCGAGGTCTCCCCGTTGTAATCGGTCACGAAAATCCGGCCGTTCACGATGTCCGAGGTGATGTATTTGCCGATCAGCGCGGGAATGGCGCTGCCCTGGTACAGCAGGCCGGAACCGATGGCGCTGCCCTCGCCATGGTCGTACTGGGCGATCGGATACAGCAGCCCGGCCTCCGGGCCTGGCGACAGCTGGAACACCTGGTCCGTCGGCGGCAGGCCGGGGGTGGGATCGCGGAAGGTGGCGAAGGTGCCCTCGCGGGTGGACCAGCCATAGTTGCCGCCGGCGACGCCGGTGTTCACCTCCTCCAGATTGCCTTCGCCGATGTCGTTGATGAACATCGTCCCCGCCCCGCCCTTCTGCCAGGACAGGTATTGCGGGTTGCGCAGGCCATAGGCCCAGACCAGCGGTTCCTTGTCGGCCTGGCCGACGAACGGGTTGTCGGCGGGGATCGTATAGGACGAGGTGGCGGTCGGAGTCGGGTCCAGCCGCAGGACCTTGCCGTAGGGCACCGCCGGGTTCTGGCCGTTGGTCAGGTAGCTGCGGTTGTCCCCGGTATCGCCCATCGCGACATACAGCTTGCCGTAGTCGGGGTTGGACGCCGTGGTGGCGTTGGGGTTGAAGGCGATCATGCCCACCGTATGCCCCTGGCTGGGCATCGATATCCGCATCACCTCCCGCGAGGTGCCCGAGAATGTCGCGGCGCCGGGGTTGGTGGCGGTCCATTCGCGGATCACGATCTCGTTCACGCCGGGGGTCGATGACGCGATCGGGGCGATGCCGCTGCCGGCCGTTGCGTGATAGGCCGTATAGAACCGGCCATTCGTCGCGAAGTCGGGGTGGAAGGCCAGGCCCATCAGCCCGCCATCGAAGCCCGGCGCGGCCGAGGCCAGGTTCAGGTAGGCGGGGCCAAGCGGACCGCCCGCCGTGGTGGTCATGTAGATCTGGCCGCCGGTTTCGTTGATCGCCAGCCGGCCGCTGCCGTCGCCGACGGATTGCAGCAACTGCGGCGCGCCACCAGGCACGGTGACGAAGGGCTGGATGTTCACGCTGATCCCGGACGGCAGGATCGCGGGCATCGGGTCGGCGACCGCGACCGCCGGGATGACCGGCCCGGCGATCGCCATGGGTGACGATACCAGCAGCACGGCCAGCGCCAGGGCATGATATTTCATCCGACATCTCCCGCGACGGGCGGAAGCATACGCCACCGCAATGACGTCCGCCACGGGAATGACGGGTGCGCTCTCTCGGTGCCTGGTCGCCTGATTGACAGGCTGCCACGGTTCCGCTCAGCGGGATCATGCGCTAGCCGAATCTGGACTTCAGCCTGCCCCAATCCTCGATGGCGGCTTCATTGCCGGGCGTCAGCTGGATGGTGAACTGGGTATAGCCCGCGTCGCGCAGGGCGGCGATGCGCTGCAGCAGGTCGGGCTCGCTGCCGGTGAAGGTGGTCTGGCGGATCAGTTCGCCGGTGACATAGGACCGTTCGTTGTCCATCACCTTCATCAGATGGCCGCGATGGTTTTCCAGGTACCGGGCGTCGGCGGGCTGGAACGTGCGGGCGACGGCGACATAGCGTTCGACGGTCTCGCGCACCGCGTCGGGGATGGACGACGTGTTGGGCAGGCCGGACAGGGCTTCATCCGCCGCGCGATGCAGCAGCACCGCGGCGCGCGGGCCGGCCTGCGCCATCGCCCGCGGGGAATCCAGCGGCTCCCCGGGTTCCAGCACGCACCCCAGCGCAAATGCGACGGCAGTCAGTTCGGCGGTGGAACGGCCGGCATCGGTCCAGGACTGGCGCATGCCCTGCATGGCGGCGACACCGCCGGCGATCTCTCCGACGAAGTTCAGCCAGCCGGCACCAAGCCTCGCGGTCAGCGCGCGGGCGCGCGGGCCATAGGCCGAGACGTGCAGGCCGACCGGATCCTTCAGGTTGATCAGGTCGAGTTCGGGGTTGAGGAAAGTGATTTTCCGGCGCTTGCCCTCGACCTGGAACTCGACGATCTCCTGGCGCAGCAGCGCCATGACGACGCGTATATACTCCTCCATCTCGGCCAGGCGGATCGCGCCCAGGCCCATGGTGCGCCGCCCGGTAAAGCCGGTGCCGACGCCGAAATCGATCCGCCCGGGGGCCAGCGCGTTCAATGACGCGAAGCCGTTGGCGGTGACCGGGGCGATGCGGTTCGACGGGATCAGGACCCCGGTGCCCAGGCGGATGCGTGACGTCTTGACCGCCGCGGCACCCATGGCGACGAACACATCGGCGCACAGCATCTGCGTGTCGTAGAACCAGGCATGGTGAAAGCCCAGTTCCTCGGCCCGCTGCACGACTTTCCATGCATCCGAGGCGGTGGGCAGGGCGATGCCGAATTGCATGATCGTTCCTCCTGATCCGTTGGTGGTTGACTGGCACGATCCCGCCCCCGGTGGCAACCTGTCCCCGACACCGGAGGATCGCCATGACCGACGTGACCGAGGCCAGTTTCACCTTCCACGATTTCCGCCTCGCCGGCGGTGCGGTCCTGCCCGAGGTCACGCTGGCCTATGCCACGCGCGGGGCGCTGGCGCCCGACGGGCGGAACGCGATCCTGGTCACGCACGGCTATACCAGCAGCCATCGCATGATCGTGCCTGGCGGTGCCTCGGCCGAGGGCGCGTGGAGCACGCTGGTCGGGCCCGGCGCGCCGATCGACACCGACCGGTATTTCGTCGTGTGCGCGAACATGCTGGGGTCGAGCTATGGGTCGACCAACGCGGCGTCGATCGATCCGCGCACGGGCCGGCCCTATGGATCCCGCTTTCCGGCGATCACGGTGGCCGACATCGTCGGCGCGCAGCACCGGCTGCTGCGGCATCTGGGCGTGGCGCATCTGCATGCCGTGGTCGGCCCGTCCTATGGCGGGTTCCAGGCGTTCCAATGGGCGGTGACGTTCCCGGACTTCATGGACGGGATCGTCCCGGTGGTCACGTCACCGCTGCCGCCGGCGTCGGACCGTGTGGCCGGGCTGATGAAATGGTTCGGCCCCGATCCGAACTGGAACGATGGCGACTACTATGGGAATGGCGGGGTGAAGGCCACGCTGACGGAACTGCGGATCGACACGCTGACCCGGTATGGCCTGGCCGACAGCCTGGCGGACCGGTTTGCCGATGCCGGCGCGCGCGATGCCGAGGTGCGGCGGATCGCGGCGGCCTGGGCGGATGTGTTCGACGCCAATTCGCTGTTCATCCTGGGCCGAGCGATGGAGTCGTACGACATCACGCGCGATTACGGGAAGATCAGGGTGCCCGTGCTGTATGTGCTGTCGACGACCGACGCGCTGTTTCCACCCACCCTGGCACCCGGCGTGATCGCGGGGCTGCACAAGGCCGGGGTGGATGCGACCTATTTCGAGCTGGTCAGCGATCACGGGCACCTGGCATCGGGCGCCGATGCGGAAAAATGGGCCCCCGCGCTGCGGGATTTCATCGGACGGCTGGAACTGCGGGCGGCCTTGCGGGCGCTGTATGGCGCGATGCTGGCGCAGGATCTGCAGACGATGGGCGATCTGCTGGCCGACGACCTGGTCTATGTCCACTCCCCCGGCTTCGCGGAAACCCGGCAGGAATTCCTGGATGGGATGCGCAACGGGCGGTATGTCTATGAACGCGTCCAGCCCACCGCGGAACGGATCGAGCTGTCGGGTGATCTGGCGATTGTGTATACGACGCTCGACTTCATGGGTGGCGCCGCGGGGCAGGATCACCCGGCTGTCACCCTGCTGACGACGCTGGGATGGCGGCGGCAAGGGGGGACATGGCGGATGTTCCTGCGGCAGGCGACGCGGGTCGCTACCTGACCCGGCGGTCGTCGCTGAGCGTGTATTCGACCTGGAACGGTTTCGAGGCCTTGGTTTCCAGCACGAACGGACCCCAATGCCATTTGTCCGGGGGTCCGTTCTCGTAAAGGATCGTCAGTTGCGCGTCCTTGACGACCCAGTGTTCGTCGCCTTTCGGCTGGATGCGGAAGGTGACCTTGGCATCCTTCAGCGCCTCGTCCGTTTCGGCGCGGGATTTCGTCAGCCACAGGGTGAAGGTGGTGCCTGGCTTGATCTCCTGCTTCTCGGCGAAGACGCGTTCCAGGACCTTGCCGGCGGCGTTGGACACGGTGATCGTCAGGACATCGGTATCGTCCTTGCCGTCATCGCCGGTGATGAACTGGACCGAGGCATTTTTCACGGTGCGCGGTTCGGCCCATGCCGCATGACCCGGAAGCAGGATGAAGCCCGCAAGCAGAATGGAACACCATAGAGTCGACGGGGTCTTCAAAGGATTCTTCAATGCGATTTCTCCCACCATGACGTCCGCATTCCGGATCGGTTCCACTGTAGGTCCGTCTCATGCGGCCATCAATCCGCCGTGTGTCACCGATGTCATGCCAGGCGAATCGCACAAGGAATTTCCTCTCTTTCTGGACGCGGCTCGACGTGATG
>CAYZKM010000102.1:0-11193 GCA_964478525.1 uncultured Bifidobacterium sp. | reverse complement strand
CGATCACCGCCGGCACCGGGCCGCCGGCCGCGTCGATGATGCGCTGCGTCACCGCCGCCCCGTCACCGCTGCCGTCCACCGCCTTGGTGGCACCGGCCTTCAGCGCGGCCTCCCGCTTCTCGGCGCTGATGTCGACCGAGATGATGTTGCGATGCTTCAGCGCCCGCAGCACGGCGACGGCGTTCAGCCCCAGCCCGCCGGCGCCGACCAGCACGATCGGTTCATCGGCGCCGATCGGCATCACCTTCTTGATGGCCGAGTAGACCGTGATGCCCGAGCAGGCATAGGTCGCGGCCACCGCCAGGTCCAGCGAGCCCGGATCGACCAGGTGGCGCGGATGCGGGGCGACGACATGGGTGCCGTAGCCGCCGTTCTGGAACACGCCCAGGCTGCGCGCGGCCTTGGTGCACATGTTGTCTTCCTCGGCCAGGCACGTCTCGCACGTGCCGCAGCCCAGCCAGGGGAACACGATGCGCACATCGCCGACCTTCACGCCCTTGGCGTCGGGGCCCAGTTTGGTGACACGGCCGACGATTTCGTGGCCCATCGCCAGCGGCAGCACGACGCCGCGATCCTTCAGCGACATCTTCTGTCCGCCGCCGACGTCGTAATAGCCTTCCCAGATGTGCAGGTCGGAATGGCAGACGCCGCAATGCGTCACTTCGAGCAGAACCTCGGTGCCCTTCGGCTCGGGCGTCGGAAGCTCGATCTCCTTCAGCGGTTGCCCATTCTCGACGACGGCCCATGCGCGCATGGCGGTTCTCCCTTGTGTGCGGTATCGCCCGCGGCCGATGGCCGGACGGGCATGTCCGGTGGATGGATAGCGCGGCCACCACCGTGGTCAAGCGGTGGTTCAGGCCAGGGCCGCGCGCTCGTTGAACGCGTTCCAAGCCTCGATGTAGCCCACGGGCAGGCGAGGGGCGGCTTCGGCGATCGCCTCGCTTGCCCAGATATGCTCCATCGCGTCGGCTTCGGCCCAGCATTCCGCGACCCCGCGCGCCTTGTCGGCCGGGGTGCCGCCGGCCATCACGGCGTTCATCTTGATGCGGAACCCTTCCTCCAGCGCGTCCCGCTCCTCGGCGATGCGGGCCAGGTGGTGGGGGAAATCGGCCAGCAGGGCACGATGCCATGTCTCGTGCCGCCACCACATCGCTGCCGGATCGAAGATGTCGGTCGGGCGCGGCCCGTGCTGCGGCGGCGGGAAGCCGGCCAGCACCGGCTTGAAGATCGACAGACACGGTGCCGCGGTGCCGGTCACCCAGTGCACCACCCGCCCCCGCGCCAGGTCGGACACCATGGACCCCACCGTCTGCCCGCCGCGCTCCGCCTCGGCGGCGTGCATGCAGATGGTGCGATCCGCCGCCTCGGCCGGATGGAACCGCGGGGCCGGACCATGGTCGCGCAGGATCGCCATCATCTCGGCCACGCCCACCCGTCCGCTGGCCGCGCCCAGCAGGGCGGATGACCGGAGGCAGCGCGCGCGCCCCTGCGACAGCGCATCCTGTTCGGGGTTGGTCAGCGACACCGCGCCCGCCGCCCCAGCCATGGCGCGCATCCCGTCACTGGCGCGGTCGAAGGCGGGGCCGATGCTGAATGCGTTGGAGATCGAGCGGACGCCGGCGGCGCGCTGCACCACCCAGTCACGGCCGAGGGTTTCCAACACATAGGCTTCCCGCGGGTCGGCGACGATGAACGAGTTGTTGTAGAACCGCCGCACCAGGTGTCCGCAGTTGCCGCCCTGGCCGTATTGTTCCAATAATGTCACGATGACGTCGACTGCCTCGGCCGCGGTCGCGCCGCGTTCCAGGCCAAGGCGCAGCAGATCCATGCCCAGCAGCGCGGGTTCCTGCTGGCCCGGCATGGGGCCGTGGACAGCCTCGTTGCCGATCACCACGTGATGTTCGTTGGCGCCCATCTCGGCGCCCCAGATCCAGAACGGCCGGCACAGCAGCGTGGCATGGGTTCGCCGCGCCTGCGGCACCGGTATATAAGTACACGCGACCGAGGCGTCCGGCGCATGATCCGCGTGCGGGAAGAACTCGACGGCCTGCGCCTCGTTCCGTTCGCGGTCGCTGTTCTTGCCGAACAGCACCCCGCCCTGCGCCGTGGCCGACGCCAGCGCGACGATGGTATCGCACATCTCTCAGACCACTCCCTGCACGATGGCGCGGCATTCGCCGAAGCCGATCGCGGCATAGCCGTCACGCCGGCAGCTGCCGCGGAAGATCACCTCGTCCCCGTCTTCAAGGTATCGACGCACCTCGCCGTTCGGCAAGGTAATCGGCTGGCGCCCGCCGCGTGTCATTTCCAGCAGACAACCTTCGGTTCCCGGTTCGGTGCCGGACACGGTGCCGCTGCCGAACAGATCACCCGGTTGCAGATTGCAGCCGTTCGACGCGTGATGGGCCACCATCTGCGCGACCGTCCAATACAGCATCGAGGCGTTGGCATGCGAGATCGGGTGTGGCGCAAGCCCCATGTGGCGCATGGCATTTGTCTGTAACAGAACGTCGAAACCGATGTTCAGCGCCCCGGTCTGCTGGTCCGACGCATCGAGCAGATGCGGCAGCGGCGCCGGATCGCCGGCCGGCCGCGCGGGTTGCGGCATCCGGAACGGCGCCAGGGCGTCCGATGTGACGATCCAGGGCGATATCGACGTGGACAGGCTTTTTGCGAGGAACGGGCCAAGCGGCTGCGATTCCCAGACCTGGATGTCGCGCGCCGACCAGTCGTTCAACAGGCACAGCCCGGCGACATGACGATGCGCCTCGGCGATCGGGATCGGTATGCCGAGCTCGTTGCCCTGCCCGATCCACACGCCGAGTTCCAGCTCGTAGTCGAAATTGCGGCATGGCCCGAAATCGGGTTCCGCCTGTTCGGGCGGCTTGCGCTGTCCGTTCGGCCGCCTGACCGCTTCGCCGGACACCCGCACCGACGATGCGCGGCTATGATAGGCGACGGGCACATATTTGTAGTTCGGCATCAGCGGATTGTCGGGCCGGTTGATCCTGCCCGCGGTGGTGGCGTGGTGGATGCCGGCGTAGAAATCGGTGAAGTCGCCGATGCGGGCGGGCAGATGCAACCGGCACGCCGCCGCGTCGTGCAGCAATCTGTCCGCGATCGCGCGGGTGGTGCCGGGTGCGTTCATTTCCAACAACCCCGAGACCTGGCGGCGCAGCGCGCGATGTGCGGCCGGCCCCGCCGCCAGCCACGCATTCAATGCCCGGCCAGCCGCCAGCTCGGCCGAATCGCGGGCCGCACCGGTCAGCAGGCCACCATCCAGGGCGGCCCCGATATCCAGTATGCTGTCGCCGATCGCGATGCCGCCCCGCGGCGAACCGCCAGGTGGGGAGAAGATGCCGATGGGCAGGTTCTGGATCGGGAACATGGCATGCCCGTTCGCCGAAGCCACCCAGCTTGTGCGCCCGGGGTCGTGGGTTTCATCGATCATGCGAGGCCTCGTGTGTATGTCTTGCGCAATCCATTCCAAACCGCGTCATAATCGGATTGCAGCTGCGGCAGGTCGAGCGCGGTGCATGTCGGGTGCAGTATGTGCCGGGTCTCGAACATGAAGGCGAGGGTATTGTCCAGCTTCTGCGGCGCCAGGTCGGCGGCCATGGCACGTTCCGTGCTGGCGGCGTCGGGACCATGCGCGCTGTGGATACCGTGCAGCGACAGCCCGCCCGGCAGGAAGCCGCCTTCCTTGGCATCGTAGGCGCCGTGCACCAGGCCCATGCATTCATTCATGATATTGCGATGGAACCAGGGCGGGCGGAACGTGTTCTCGGCCACCAGCCAGCGCGGCGCGAAGACGGCGAAATCCATGTTGGCCGCACCGGGCGTATCGGTGGGAGAGGTCAGGACGGTGAAGATCGACGGATCCGGATGGTCGTAACTGATGGTACCGATGACCATGAACCGGGCGAGATCGTATTTGCAGGGCGCCAGGCTGCCATGCCAGGCCACGACATCCAGCGGCGAGTGGTCCAGCGTGGTGGCCCATAGGCGGCCCATGTATTTCTGCACCAGCTCGGTCGGTTCGTCGCGGTCCTCGTACCACGCGACCGGGTAGAGGAAATCGCGCGGGTTGGCCAGGCCGTTCGCACCGATCGGGCCGAGATCCGGCAGGCGCAGGGCGGCGCCGTGGTTCTCGCAGATGTAACCGCGCGCCACGCCATCCGCCAGCGCAACCCGGAACCGGATACCCCGGGGCAGGACCGCGATTTCCCCCGGCGCCACCGCCAGGCGCCCGAGTTCGGTTGCAATATCCAGCCTGCCCAGTTGCGGAACGATCAGAAACTCCCCATCCGCATTCCAGAACACATGTTCCATGTCATGATTTGCACGGTAGAGGTGCACCGATACACCACCGCCGGGGTCTGTATTGGCACTCGCCACCATCGTGACGATGCCGGCGACGAAGTCGGTGGGTTGTTCCGGTAGTGGCAACGGATCCCATCGCAGGCGGTTCGGCGTTGGATCAGCCGGCTTGCCGCACAGTGTTCCGCTGGGGATCGGGCGGTATGGCGGATGGATCGCAGACGGACGTATGCGATACAACCAGCTGCGACGTGCCATGGCGCGCGGTACGGTGAAGGGTGTTCCCGACATCTGTTCCGCGTACAGACCAAGTGGCGGTTTTTGTGGTGAATTCTGTCCGATGGGCAGGGCGCCCGACTCGGCCTCGGTCGCGTGTTCGTTGCCGAACCCGGAGAGATAATCCAGCTTGGTCATTGCCACCTCGCGTTTGTCAGGGCGTGCGTTGGATGATCTGTGCGCGCCCTGTTACTTTTCGAAAAACTCCTGTTGCAGGCCGCATCGTTAATGCGCATGCCGATATGGGGCGTCATGTTGGTTCAGGTCCCGCCCCGCATCCGGGAATGGTATCATGTTTCAGAGATCGGGATCGTATCGCCGTATTTTCCCGGCGTTTGCTTTTTTGATGCAAAAGGACCCGTTCCCTTCCAACAATATCGCCGCTATACTGACTTGGTCGACGGAGGGGCCGGTTTAAATGAAGTCGAAGGCAACGACAGAGAATGTGGCCGAAGGCGGGTTGGATACACTCCATCTCGATGAATATGTCCCGCACCGGTTGTCGGTCACATCCAAGCGTGTATCGCGCCTGATCGCGCGCCGGTATTCCGAGACGTTCGGCCTGACGATCTCGGAACTCGGCGTGCTGACCACGATCGGTCGTGTCGGCACGATGTCGCCGACCGCGGTGGGTGAGGCCACGGCCATGGACAAGGTGAAGGTCAGCCGAGCGGCCGCGAGCCTGGTGGCGCGGGGGCTGGTGAAGCAGACGAAGGATCCATCCGACGGCCGGGGCCGCCTGCTGCGCCTGACCCGCAAGGGCACCACCGTCCATAACGGCATCGTCCCCCTGGCCAAGGAAATCGAAGGCGCGCTCGCCGCCGGGCTGTCCAAGACCGAATGGGTCACCTTCAACAAGACCCTCGTGAAGCTCAGCGGCCACCTGGAAGTGCTGGAAGACGCCGACACGGATCACTAGGGCGATCACCGCGGACATCGGCAGACCCTAGACCGGTCCGTTTCCGGCCCGAAGCGCCAGCAGCCGTTCATACTGGGCAGCAACCGCCGAACGGCTGACCCGAGCGGTGCCGACGCACGCCACCGCCGCCGCGCCCGCGGCAATCCCCCACGCCAGCGCATCATCCGCCGTCGCCCCTCGCGACAGCGCCAGAACCATCGACGCCAGGAACGCATCCCCGGCACCGACCGCACTCAGCACCGGTCCGTCCAGCGCCGGCATGTGGATCACCCGGTCCGCGGTCGCCAGGAACGCACCCTGACCGCCCAGCGTCACCACGACCATCCCGGCGGCACCGTCGCGCACCAGCCGCTGCGCCTCCTCCTCACGCTCCCGCCGGGTCGGCAGGTCCCGTCCCACCAGCCATTCCAGCTCCCCCAGGCTCGGCTTCACCAGATCGACGCCGTGCCCCAGGGCCGCCTTCAGCGCGCCATGCGACGAATCCAGCACGAAATGCAGCCCCCGCCGGCGGGCAATGGCAGCCACCCGGGCATAGAAATCCTCGGGCACGCCGCGCGGCAGGCTGCCGCTGGCAATCAGCCAGCCGCCCTCCACCTGCTCCAGCGCCGCCAGCACGGTGCGCCATTCGGCCTCGGACACCGCCGGCCCCTCGGGCACGAACCGGTATTCCGCGCCCGATGACCGGTCATGCACCGTCAGGCTGATCCGCGTCCGGCCCTCGATCGGCAGGACCAGGTTCGCCACCCCGGCCTCGTTCAGCAATTCCGTCACCAGCGCGCCGGTCACCCCGCCAGCCAGGACCAGCGCCAGGGTGTCCCCGCCCAGGGCGTGCACGACACGAGAGACGTTGATGCCCCCGCCGCCGGGGTCCAGATGCTCCCCCGACGTGCGGATCTTGCGGGTCGGCACCACCGCCTCGGCCGAGGAGGCCAGGTCCAGCGCCGGATTCAGGGTCAGGGTGATCAGCCGGCGGGACATGGGTCTGGCCAGGCTGGCGGGTTGGTGCCCAGCGGCACGCAGGGCCGGTCCCAGCGCGGCGGGGTCAGGGCCAGGACGGCCGAATGGCGCACCGCGCGCAGGCGGCCGAAGCCGGACTCGCTCTCCTCCATCAGGTCGGCGGTGTCGTCACGCGTCGGCATCGGCACCGACAGCCCGTTGGGCACGCGGCCGAGGTCGCGGATCCATCGCCCGGTGCGGGCCAGCGAGACCTGGACATGCCAGCTGCCACCCTCGGTCATGCGGTGCAGCAGCGCCGTCAGCGCCCCGAACGCCAGCAGATAGCCCGAGCCATGGTCCAGCGCCTGTGCCGGCAGCGGCTTGGGGCCGGCCTGCCCCGCGGCCTCGGCTTCCGCATGGTTGAAGCCGCTGGCGGTCTGCACCAGGCTGTCGAAGCCGCGCCGTCCGGACCATGGGCCGACATGGCCATAGGCGGAGAGCGACACATAGATGATGCCCGGCCGGATCCGCGCCGCGTCCTGGGGCGCGAAGCCATGGGCGGCGATGGCGCCGGGGCGATAGCCTTGGACGAAGATGTCGGCCCCGCCCAGCAGGTCCTCCAGCCGAGCGCGGCCGGCGGGATGGGTGAGGTCGAGATCGGCCGAGAGCTTGCCGCGCCCGGTATCGACGATCAGCCGGGGCAGGTTGGGCACGTGGGGGCTGGCCAGAGCGAGCACGTCGGCGCCATGGGCCGCCAGGGTCCGTCCGCAGACCGGGCCGGCGATGACCCGCGTCAGGTCCAGCACCCGTACGCCGGACAGCGGGCGCGGGCCGGGCGGCAGGCCGCGGGCGGGGGCGTCGCCGATGCGGGTGATGCGCACCACCGGCTGGGTGGGCACCGCCTGGCCCTGCGGATGGGCGTCCCACTCGGCGAAGCTGCGCATGGCCGAGGCGCACAGCCCGTTGGCCGCGGCGGCGTCCTCCAGGTCGAACGCGGTCCAGGTCTGCAGCGCCGCGGCCACGGCCGCCCGGTCATAGTCGCAGCCCAGCAGGCGCAGCATGCCGTCGCGGTGATGGGGGAAGTTGGTGTGCAGCCGCACCCAGCGCCCATCGCCGCATTGATAGGCCCCGGCGATGCGGTCCCACGGGTCTTCCGGCGCCGATCCGACGATGGACATCCAATGCTCGGACAGGAACTCGGTCGCGGCGTGGCGCATGTCGACCGAGACCAGCTGCCGCTGCCCGCCGCGCTGTCGCCAGACCGTGGCGGCGGCCAGGGCCGCGGCGGCGACGCTGACCTGCGCCGCGGTACCGACCGCAAACGAGGACGGCAGGACCGGGTCGCGCCCGGTCAGGTAGATGTCGTCCAGCGCATCGGCCGGAAGACGCGCCTCGGTCCACAGACCGGCGAGAACCTGTCGAGAATTCATGCCGGCCGTGGGTATCAGCAATCCGCGCCGGACGGAAGCACCGGGGCGCCCCCGGCGGGCTGATTTACCCCCGGTCGGGCCGGCGGCGGGAACGGATTTCCAGCACGCTCAGGAAGAACGAACCGAACACGACCTGGAAGGCCAGCAGGATGGCGGTGCCGGACGGGATGACCATGCGCATCACCCGCGCCGGCGTCAGGCTGCCGAAATCGGTCTCGCTCCAGGCCGACAGGGCGTAGGCACCCAGGCCCAGGCCGAATGCCAGCAGGATGCCGCCGACGATCAGCCCTGCCTCCAGGCTGAAGGAGCGGACGCGGCGCAGGAAGGCGGGGTCTTCCGGCACCAGGCCCTCGCGCATGCCGTAATGCTTGGCGAAGACCCAGAACAGCATCAGATGGGCGCCGACCACGATGGCCAGCGAGGCATAGAACATCGTGTGGATGTCCAGCATCACCCCGGCGACGGCGCGCGGGGCGGGCAGCAGCCAGGCCATCGTCGCGGTCCCGGCCAGGAACAGCGCCAGGCCGGGAAACAGGAACAGCCAGCGCGGGCTGAACAGCAGCAGGAAGCGCAGATGGCGCCAGCCGTCGCGCCAGCTGCGCAGGTGCGGCGGGCGGCTGCGGCCATCGGGGGACAGCGTGGTCGGCACCTCGGCGATCGCCAGCTTCTGGATCGTGGCCTTCACCACCATCTCGCTGGCGAACTCCATCCCTGGCGCCTGCAGGTCCAGATCCAGGATGGCGGCGCGGTCGAAGCCGCGCAGGCCGCAATGGAAGTCCCCGCACGGGCTGCGGAAGAACAGCCGGCCCACCGCGGTCAGCACCGGGTTGCCCAGATAGCGATGCAAGGGCGGCATCGCCCCCGGCAGGATCCCGCCCTTGAAGCGGTTGCCCATCACCAGGGCATGGCCCTCGCGCAGCTTCTCGACGAACGGCTCCAGCCGGCTGAAATCGTAGCTGTCGTCGGAATCGCCCATGATCACATAGCGGCCCCGCGCGGCACGGATGCCGCCGGCCAGGGCGCTGCCATAGCCCTTTTCCTCGATCGGCACGACGCGGGCGCCGTTCACCACGGCGATGGCCTGCGACCCGTCGGTGCTGCCATTGTCGGCGATCAGCACCTCGCCATCGATCCCGGCAAGGGCCAGGAAGTCGCGGGCCTTGCGGATGCACGTGGCCAGGGTCTCGGCCTCGTTCAGGCAGGGCATCAGGATCGTGAGCTCACAGGCGCCGGTTGCGCGCGCCTGCTCGTTCCGGGGCCGGGTTTGCGATTCCAACATGCCGCACCCTAGGACCATCCGGGGCAAACTGGGAATTCGGCCGGATGGCCGGCCGAGGATTAGGCCAGATGGCCTATGCATCCCGCGCCACATGGAACACGATGCCACCGTGCCACGCCTGACCCCGAACCCTTCCCGCACCGTCAGCCTGGGACTGCTGGGGCTGCTGATGGCGCTGGCCGCCATCGCCGCCGCCATTCCTTCCCTGCTGCCCCAGCTCGGCCCCTCCGCCAGGCAGGTCGCGGCGGCGGCGATCTTCGTTGCCAGCTATGCCGCGCTGGCCGTCGGCAAGGTCCCGGGCCTGTCCATCGACCGCGCGGGCGTCGCCCTGGTGGGCGCCTGCCTGATGGTCGCCGCCGGCGCCATGCCGCTGGAGGACGCCTATCGCGCCATCAACCTGGATACCATCACCCTGCTGCTGGGGATGATGATCATCGTCGCCAACCTGAAGCTGTCGGGCTTCTTCGCCCTGGCCAACGCCTGGGTCGCCCGGCGCGCCCATCATCCGCTGATCCTGCTGACCGCCGTCACCGCCGTCTCGGGCGTGTTCTCGGCCTTCCTGGTCAACGACGCGATCTGCCTGGTGCTGGCCCCGCTGGTCGTCGACCTGACCGTCGGGCTGCGGCGCAACCCCATCCCCTATCTGCTGGCGGTCGCCATGGCATCCAATGTCGGATCGACCGCGACCATCACCGGCAACCCGCAGAACATGACCATCGCCGCCCTGTCAGCCATCCCCTATGCCAGCTTCGCCGCCGCCCTGACCCCCGTCGCCGCCGCCGGCCTGGTCGTCACCGTCCTGATCCTGGCCCTGCTGTACCGGCAGGAGTTCCTGACACGCGATCGCCTGGACCCGACCCCGCCGCGGCTGCGGGTGAACCGCATCCTGGTCTGGCGGTCGCTGCTGGCGACCGCGGCGGTGATCGCGCTGTTCTTCGCCGGCCAGCCCCCGGCCAAGGCCGCGATCATCATGGGCGCCCTGCTGCTGCTGACCCGGCGGGTGCGCAGCGCGCGCGTCTATGCCGAGATCGACTGGTCCCTGCTGCTGATGTTCTCGGGCCTGTTCATCATCGTTGCGGCAGCGGAACACACGCTGCTGACGCCCGATCTCATCGCAGCCGTCGGCGCCTGGCACCTGGACCGCGTGCCGGTGCTGGCCGGCGTCACCGCGGTGCTGTCCAACCTGGTCAGCAACGTGCCCGCCGTGCTGATGCTGAAGCCGTTCATCGCCGCCCTGCCCGACCAGGCCCATGCCTGGCTGGTGGTGGCGATGGCCTCCACCCTGGCGGGCAACCTGACCGTGCTGGGATCGATCGCCAACCTGATCGTGGTGGAAAAGGCCGCCGGCCGCGGCGTGGCCATCGGGTTCCGGGACCACGCGCAGGCCGGCATCCCGCTGACCCTGGTCACGCTGGCAATCGGAACGTGGTGGCTGATGCCCTGACGATCTGTCATACAATCAGATCGGCCAGGTCCGCCATCGAGCGCACCAGGATGTCCGGCTGGTGCGGCGTGACGCCGAACGGGCGGCGGCGGCGGTCGATGAACGCGGTGCGCATCCCCGCCGCCTTGGCGCCGATGCAGTCGAACGCATGGTTGGCAACGAAAAGAATCCGATCCATCGGCAGGCCCACCAGCCCGGCCGCGCGGGTATAGGTGGCGACATGCGGCTTGAAACTGCCCGCCTCGGCCACCGAGATCACGCGATCGAACGGAATCCCGTGATACGGCCTGGCGGCTTCCAGCATGTCGGGATCGCCGTTCGACAGCACCACCAGCTTGAACCGCGTCTGCAGCCGCGACAGCGCGGCGGGCACCTCGGGGAAACAGCGCAGCCGCTCGATCGCGCCGACAAGGTCACGCACCTCGTCCATCGTATAGGCGATGCCGGCACGGTCCATGAGCACGTCCACCGCGATATTCGCTCCGGCGCGCGGCGCCGTCTGACTCTGCGGGGTGCGCAGGCCCAGGATCCGCGTGACGGAGGATCCGGCTTTCAGGGTGACCGGTGCTCCGTAATAGGGCAGGTTGGT